>CAKSPO010000013.1 GCA_934481515.1 uncultured Eubacteriales bacterium | reverse complement strand
CAGAGTGGAAAGTTATCGTTTTGCAAAACAGCAAAAATTCCGCGATACAGTTCACACCTCATCCGTCAGCCTTCGGCTGACACCTTCTCCCACTGGAGAAGGCTTTGGGGTAAATGCCCCTTGGATAAAAATCTATGCTGAGATAAAAATCTATGCTGATTGCCGTGGGCATGTTCGGCTTTCATTCCTTTTCCGGAAAAATGTCAAACCGAAACAAAAAATGCCTGGATAAAAAACAATTTTTCCGGCGTTGCGCAAGCATTCCGATTTTCTCCTACCTCGGTAGGGGCGGGGTCAACCCGCCCGTTTGTGCGGGATTTGAGACACATCGGGTAGGGGTACCAAGGAACACATCCGATGGTTCAATTTATCATAATTAACCGTATTATAAAAGAAAAACAAACCCAGCGGGGGAAATGCCGCCGGGTAATTGTGCGGGTTCCTGAGGAACGGGCGGGTTGACCCCGCCCCTACGGGCATAGAAGAGATTTTTTGTTTTGCAGAAGCCGGATACATAATGGTAAACTGGATTTTTTCGTCCAGGAGAAGTCGGAAGGGGAATGGCAAACGGGATTTTTCGCACGGCAGGAGACGGAACGGAATGTGTAGATGAAATTTGTTGGTGCAACAGATGTCGGGAACGGAATGGCAAATGATCATTTTGTAAAACAGCAAAAATTCTGCGATGCGCTTCACATCTCATTCTTGACTTGCTATGACTCAGGTACACTCATTATCTGTTTTTTCCTTTCGGTAAAGCGGTCGGTTTCTCCCTTCCCTCTTGACAATCTGTCCGGAAAATGCTACAATGTGGTTATCTGCGGAGGCTTGCACGGGCGATTCGTCCGGAGGATTCCCTCCCCAATTTATGGAGGAAGCAATGGAATATTCTTATCTGAACAAAAACAACATCGGCTCGGTGGAACTGCATACAACAGAACCGGAAGCGGGTGTTACTCTTGTGGAGGTTCTGGTCACGTTTCCGGAGCCGATAGAGCCGAAGCCGGTGATCGTCTCCTGGCGGGAGCCGTGCATTGATACCTGTGCGGCGCTGCGCGGGGAGCCAACCATGGAACGGACGCTGGCTCCGGTCTGGAATAAGCTCCGCTCAAAAGCACGGCTGGCTTCCTGTGTCCCGGTTTACACGTGGCTCTCGCATGGCTCCGAAAACCGGTTGACTGTAGCGCTTTCCGATGCGGAAACGCCGACGGAGATTGCCGGCGGTATTTCGGAAATGAATGGAGATCTGATCTGCGAGGTCAGCTTCTTTACACAGAGGGTCACTCCGATTTCTTCCTACCGCGCTCTGATCCGTCTGGATCGTCGGGCAGTGCGTTATGAGGAAGCTTTGCACGGTGCGGATCGGTTCTGGTTGGAACAGGGGTACCCCTATGCGCACATTCCCGCAGCTGCGCGGGAACCGCTTTATTCCTGCTGGTATTCCTTTCATCAGAATCTGAAGGTTCCTGCGGTACTGGAGCAATGCCGTCTGGCGAAGGAATACGGAATGGAGACCGTGATTGTGGACGACGGCTGGCAGACGGAGGACAACTCCGGCGGTTATGCACATTGCGGGACATGGACGGTTGCCGCCGGAAAAATTCCCGACATGAGGGCATTTGTGGACGGGGTGCATCAGCTTGGAATGAAGTTTGTTCTGTGGTATTCGGTCTCCATAGTCGGGAAGCTGGATCCCTCCTATGCCCGTTTTGCAGACATGACGCTTGGAGGTGCGCCCGACGCTAAGCACCTGGCGCTGGATCCCCGGTACCCGGAGGTGCGTGCATATCTGGTGGACATTTACGAACGTGCGGCGCGCGAATGGGGGTTGGACGGCTTCAAGCTGGACTTTATTGATTTCTTCCAGCTGAGCGAATATACCAAATCATTTGATTCCCGTTGGGATACGGTCTCTCTGGAAGAAGGGGTGGATCGGCTTCTGCGGGAAATTACCGTGACGCTGAAGCGCATCAATCCCGAAATGCTGATTGAATTCCGTCAAAGCTATATCGGTCCTGCCATCCGGAAATACGGAAACATGCTCCGTGTGGCGGACTGCCCCGACGATCCGCTCCGGAACCGGGTATACAGTGCGGATATGCGGCAGATTCTGGGTCCTGTTCCGGTGCATTCCGATATGCTGATGTGGCACATGAATGATACGCCGGAGGCTGTCGCTTATCAGATGCTGACGGTTCTGTTCTGTGTTCCGCAGATTTCAGTACTTTTGGATCAAATTTCACAGGCGCATCGTGCGGTGTTGCGGTTCTATCTTTCCTTCTGGAAGAAGCACCGGGAAACGCTCCTCGACGGTGTTCTTTGCGGCGATCATCCGGAAGCGCTCTACAGTCAGGTCCGGGCGGCGCGCAACGGAGAACTGATTTCCGTCGCCTACACGGATCCGGTGCTGATTTTTGCAGAGGAAAACCAGGTCTTTTTCTTCAACGGAACCGGCGGTACGGTGCTATATCTTCACAATACGGAAAAAAACCGCCGTTGTCTTGTTACCATCCGGGACTGCGCGGGAACCGTTGTCAGCGAAAAAGAAGTAACACTCCTGCCGGGGGTTCATGCATTTGATGTTCCCCGCTGCGGATTGCTTTCGCTCTTGAATCTGCCGACGCAATCGTAATCCGACCTTTCCCGTTTTATCATCTGCACAACATAAAAAGATAACCCCCGCCCCGCAAAAGCCGATCGGCTTTTGCGGGGCGGGGGTCGTTTATTGGGAAACAATCGGAAAATCAGTCTTCCCAGTTGCGGATCTTCTTCCAAGCCTTGCCGGAGAAAATCTTCTTCAGTTCCTTTGCGTCGGGAGAATCGTTATCCACGAACACAGGAACCTGTGCAATATTTGCCTTGACGGTCACGTTTCTGCCGCCTTCGGTCGTTCTTCCGGTCAACAGGTTCGTCCAGCTTCCGCGCGGCAGGTAAACCTTGCGGGAGAAAGTATCATCCTCAAGGATCGGAGCGACCAGCAATCCGTCGCCAAGCAGGAACTCGTCGTTGATGGAATATACCGCCGCCTCGTCCTGATACTTCAGAACCGGATGCCGTACCACCGGAACGCCGGTCTTGCAGGCAAGAGCGGAATAACGGTCGATATAATCGGTCAGATCCAGATGGAGCTGTACGTAGAGACGGTAAATCTCCTGTGCATACTCCTCCAGCTCAAATGCATTCCGAACCGTTCCGTGCGTCTGGATGCAGGTGGTCAGCGCCGTGAAAGCAACGGCACGGGCGAACACGCGGGATTCGTACTCCAGGCTGTCCGGTGCGTCATATCTTCTTCCGTTTCCGCCATAGCGGTAGCCTGCCATGTCGTAGGTCATGAACGGAACACCGGAAATACCGGAATTGACGACCGCCATCAGCTGGTCATCCAGCTTATCGAATGCGCGGCACTGGTCGCCGCCCCACAGGTAGGGGTTCCGCTGAGAACCGATTCCGCCGCCGCGGGTCAGAACCATGAAGCCGTCGCTCTCTCCGCCGTACTTCTGATCCTTCAGCTCGTTCATCTTCTTATAGAAAGCGGAGATAAAGTAGGTCGGATATGCATGATGCTCGGTTCCGGCAACAATCTTGGACGGGTCGTACCAATCGTAGGTAACGGTGGTTCCGTTGTAGTCGAATCCGGAATCCGGGAAGGTCTCGCAGAAGTCGATTTTGACGCCGTCAAAGCCCATCTCGATCAGTTCTCCCCACAGGGTATCCACGTACCACTTCATTGCATCCGGATTGGTAATATCCACGTACCGGTTGCTTCTTCCGGGGCGGGAGTCGGGGTTGACTCCGTCGCCGGCGGTGTCCGGGATACGGACGGTCTTTTCGGTCTGTCCGTTGGTGGTCACATTGGCATGAACCAGATACTCTTCCTTAAATCCGCTGAATTCGCCGGACGGAATGGTGCTGGCAACGCGGGTATAAAGCATGACCTTGATCTTTCTGTCATGGAGCCAGTTGACGGCTTCCTGCCATCTTGCCTTCTCCTCTTTGGTGGAGAAAATATTGGAATATCCCCAGCCCTCGGTAATTACCGCCGTCAGGGGCATCTTTGCCGCTTCAAAGCCCTCCACCAACGTCTGGAAGCCACGCCCGCTGGGTGCACCGTCGGGGTTGGTCTGGCGTCCTTCCTTGTCGTTTGCGGTATAAAGATGGTTGAAGTCCGGTCCGTAACGGCAGATCAGCGGACCATAGTTCCAGCTGTCCGGCTTCTCTGCGTGTCCGGTCAGGTCGGCATACATCTGCAGAGCATCCTTCATATCCTCGGATGCGACCACGTAGCAGTCCATCTGGTCATTCTTCAGCTCCACCGACCATTCACTCCGCACCTTTTCACCGAAGTCCGTGTACATATTCTGATAATGGTTGAAATAGATTCCGGCTCCCCGGGTCATCAGGAACAGCGGGACAACCATGTAGGTTCCCTTGGAATTGTTCCACATATCTCCGGTGTAAAGCGAGAAAGCGGTGCCGCGCTTGTTGACAACATCGAATTTTTCTCCTCCGCCGTAGACGCCCTCTCCCTTTTCAAGGATACCTATCATACGGAAGTTGCCGTCCTCGGGAACGATTCTCTTGACGGAAGCCACCAGCTTCCCTTCCGGGCTGTAAAAATGGATGGCAAAGCGACCGCCGATCACAATTTCAACGCGGGTTCCATCTCCGGCGGAAACCGCAATCACATTGGCGTCCCCTGTGGAAACGGTGATGTCCTGTACGTCGGTCTTTGCTTCCTCTCCCATGTAGTGTGCCAGCTCCTGTGCGGCACCGTTCTCACAGAAATCGCGGAAGCTTCCGCTCTTTGCCTGAAGTCTCCATGCACTGCCTGCGTTGGTCAGCTTGCAGAAAGCCCCGGTCGCTTTTACCCGGAAATACAGTTCCTTCTGGCTGTACTTAACCTGAGAAACGGGCGCACCCGAAAGTGTCAGGGCGGTAAAATTCAAGCCGTTTTTCTTCATTGTTTTGTCTCCGTTTTTTCTGAATTATTTGCGGCTCTGCCATTTCGGAAGCGAAGAACCGCACAAATGAAAAGCTGTAAGTTCCGGCTGGATACCGGCTCTCAACTTCCGCTCCATTATACCATAATAGCAAAAACCCTGTAAACGGTATTTTAGCCAAAAAAAAACTATTTTTTTGGACATTTAGACAAACCCCCCGGTTCCCGTCCGGATTTTCTTTGTTATTTTCCGCGGCATGGCGCGACACACAGCGGCACAAGTGACATTTTCTTCCATGGTAAACTACGATCGCACGGAAAAAACAGGAGGTGATGCCGATTGTATGAGTAGAGTTCCCACAGCGCCGTTCCGGAGTGCCCGCTGTCGCAAGCGCCTGCCGGAACGAATGGATGCCTATCTGGCGCTTTGCCGCCCGCCCCCCGACGCGGATCCGAAAAAGCTTGGAAAGCTGGCGAACGTTGCCGGCTTCTGCGCCTACCTCGGATGCGGGCTGAAGGATTGGGAGGAGCTGCATTCCATTGATCCGCCACTCTATGCACGACTGTGTGCAAGTCTGGAGGATGCGGCGCTGAACTACGCACCGAATGCGACGCTGGTTCATTCCTATCTGAAGCGCAGGCTCGGCTACGGCGACAGTGCGGAGGATGAAGGGAAAGCAACCGAATGTGCCGAGATGCATCTGGTCTTTGAGCATGATGCGGAGGAGGACGGCATATGACGGCAATCACCGGGCGGGTATTACACATCCGCGGAAAACCGAATCCGCGGCAAAAACTCTTTTTCGCATCCCGCGCCCGGTATACCGCTTACGGAGGCGCCCGCGGCGGCGGAAAATCGTGGGCCTTGCGACGCAAGCTGGTTTGTCTGTGCCTGCATTACCCCGGACTCCGCTGTCTGCTGATCCGGCGTTCCTACGGTGAGCTGAAAGCCAATCATGTACAGCCGCTTCTTTCGGAATACGGCGCTCTTCTGACCTATCGCGACACAGAAAAATGCCTTTCCTTCCCGAATAAAAGCACCATTTCCCTTGGGTACTGTGCATCGGACCGGGATGTCCTGCACTATCAGGGACAGGAATACGACATCATTGCCATCGACGAGGCAACACAGCTGAGTGAATATCAGTTTTCTGTTTTCAAGGCCTGTCTGCGAGGCACCAATGATGTTCCGCGCCGGATGTATCTGACCTGCAATCCCGGCGGAATCGGGCATGCATGGGTCAAGCGTCTGTTTGTGGATCGGGAATTCCGCCCGGATGAAAATCCGGAGGATTACCGTTTCATTCCGGCGCAGGTCTACGACAACCCGGTTCTGATGCGCGCGGATCCTTCCTATGTCCGGCAGCTGGAAACGCTTCCGCCCCGTCTGCGTGACGCATGGCTGCACGGCAGATGGGATGTGTTTGAAGGTCAGTTCTTTCCGGAATTCCGTCAGGATCTGCATGTGGTTGCTCCCCTTGTCCTTCCGAAAAAGATGCGTACCTTTATCGCGCTGGATTACGGTCTTGATATGCTTGCGGCGCTTCTGCTCGGAACGGACGCTTCCGGCAATCTGTTTGTCTTGCGGGAATTCTGCCGGAGCGGTCTGACCCTGCGGGAAGCGGCGGAAGCCGTTGCGTCCCTTGCCGACGGCAGAAATGCCGAATACGCGGTTGCCTCTCCCGATCTCTGGAACCGCCGGCAGGACACCGGAAAAAGCGGGTTTGAGGTGATGCAAGCGGTCCCCGGAATGCCGCCGATGATTGCGGCGGACAACCGGCGGGTTCCCGGCTGGCGGATTCTGCGCGAGTATCTTCGCCCGCGGGAGGGCGAGGCGTGTCTGCGGATTTCCTCGGAGTGTCCGGTACTGATCCGATCTCTGCCGGCTCTGCTTTGCGATCCGCTCCGCCCGGAGGACGCCTCCGGAGAGCCGCACAGTGTGACGCATGCACCGGAGGCACTTCGGTATGCCGTGATGAGCCGTGTGCGTGCTTACCGCCCGGAAGAAGAGCCGGACAGGAACTTCCGTTTTCCAATGGCTCAGAAAAAGCAGTTGCTGTTCTGATCGGTTCCGTGCATCGGAACAGTAACTCAGGATTTTGAAAGGAGTTTACATCATGTCAAAAATTCAGCCCGCCCGCGCATTCTCTTCCCGGAAATTCTCCGGGTTCCGCGGTTTCGGGCATACGGAAGTTCTTTCCGGCATATCCCCTTCCGTGGTGCGCAATTTTCGCCCGCACAAGGACGGAACCCTGGAGGTCCGTTCCGGCTTTTCCGCATCGCTTTCCTTCTCCGCGCCCTTGCGCGGATACTGGGAAGGAAAAGTCAACGACGCGGCGAGAAAATTTGCCGTTGCAGGCAACACCGTATACAGTCTTTCCGGCACGTTGGAAACCAAGGTCAGCATCGGAACGCTGAAGACCTCTTCCGGGAGCGTTTCCTTCGCACTGCTGCAGGGAGTTCTTTACCTTCTGGACGGCACTGACATCTACTATATGAAGGAGTCCAGCGGCGTTTTCGCCGTCCACTCCCCTTATGTTCCTCTTTACGGGGAAAAATGGCATCCGTCGAACTACGGTGATATCAAAGAGCAGCTGAATCTGCTGACGCAGCGACTGCGGGTACGGTATCTGGATTCCAACGGGACCACAACATTTGTCCTTCCCTATTATCCCTCCTCCATCGACTATGTTCTGATCAACGGTAACAGCACGCAAAACTTTACGTGGAGCGGCAGAGACGTTGTCGTTCCGGATGCCACGCTGTCGGTAACGGTGGAAGTCGGATTTGTGATAAATCTGGAACTGGAACAGCGGGTACCGGTGATCTCCTCACCGAAAGCGTTTGTTTTCGGTTCCGGCACGGAGGAACGGATGGCGGTATACGGAAACAGCAGTGACTATTACCTGCACTGCACGACTCCCGTTACCACGGGAATGCTGGTGGAATGCCAGAAAAACTACCCATGGGCAGGTGCACTTTATTTCACCGCGTTCGGTGCAATACCGGTCGGAGACACGACACATCCGGTGACCTCTGTCTGCTCCTGTAAGGGAGGACTCCTTGCATTCACGTCGGATCGCACAAGCTTTTTCGGATATGACAGCGAGCATCCGTTTCCTTCCCTGACAACAGTCATTTCCGGAACCGGGTGCACCTCTGCCGGTGCCGCCTGCCTCTGCGGAGATACGCCTGCCGCCATTGATGACGGCGGGGTTACGCTGTTCCGCTCGGACAGAACCCATCCGGAAATCATTGATCCCGTAAGAATCTCGGATGCCGTTTCGGATTTTTTTGCCCCTGAGTTCTGTCAGAAAGCCATCCTCTTCTGGGACGGCAGACACGAGGAGCTATGGGTCGGCAATCCGGAGAACCGGGACGGGCTTTTCCTGATCTGGAACCGTGCGCTGGATACATGGTATGCCTTTGACGGCATTGGTGCCGGTGCATTATTTACGGTCTCTCTTGAGAAAGGAAAGCAAACCGGAATGCTGCAGGCGGCAAAGCTGTGTCTGTTTGACGACAATCTGCACACAGATAACGGGAACGACATTACGGCGGTCTACCGGACGTCCTTCTTTGACTGTTCGCATGCGGAAACGGCGCGCCGTTCGGTGCGTTCTTCCCTTTGTGCGACTCCTGACGGAAACCGCATCTCCCTGACGCTGGAAACCGAACGAAGCCGGAAAACATTTGTCTTTCCGGAAAACAGTTCTGAGGTTCCCTCTCATTTCGATTGCAGGTTTGCCTCCGGCAGGCACCGGTTCCTGCGCTGTACCATCACCTCCTCCGGGAGCGGCGACGCAAAATTTTATGCGCTCGCCGTTTATGAAAAGCTTTAAGAAAGGAATTTCCTATGGTTGAAACATCTACAAATCCGGTGTGGCAGGAGTACGAAGCGGGTAAGGAATATCACCGCAGGATCGGGTTGTCCGAATCCGTGCGGCGCAACGAACGCTTTTACCGCGGCGACCAGTGGTACGGTATGTCCGCAGATCTCCCACATCCGGTTTTTAATCTGGTCCGCCGTATCACGGATCACCTTGTCGGGACGGTTCTCCCGGACGACATTTCCATTCATTATGCGGATGACAGTCTTCCCTTCCTCAACCGTCAGGCGCTGAAAAATGAGGTACTGCGCGGAATTGACATTCTCAACAAACACACGGCATGGCGCTGGAAGCATGAAAAAATGACGGTGCTCTCCCGCCGCGCGCTCCTTGATGCCGCCATTACGGGAGACGGTATTTTCTATTGCAGCTGGGATCCGGATGCAGAAGACGGTCAGCTTTACCGCGGAGATATCCGTACCACTCTGGTGGACAGCACCGCGCTGTTTGTATCGGACGTCAACAGCTCCGATCTGCAATCCCAGAAATATATTCTTCTTGCCGGGCGGACTTCCGTGGAGGACTTGCGGCGGGAAGCGCAGGAAGCAGGGGTCCGGGAAGCCGATCTTTCCCGCATTGTGCCTGACAATGACACCGACTGTGCCTCCGGCGATATGGGAACATGCGAGCTGGAGGGGGCTGGAAAAGCGACGTATCTGATCCGTTTTTTCAAAGAAAACGGCGAGGTCGTGTTTGAAAAATGGACCCGCAATCTTCTGATCCGCCGTGCCAATACCGGTCTGCGGCTTTATCCGGTCGCTTTCTTCCACTGGAACGATGTGAAAAACTGTTATCACGGCGGTGCTCCCGTCAGTGACATGATTGCAAACCAGCGGTTTATCAACAGCGCCTACGCGATGGTCATGAAACACATGAGCGATACTGCGTTTTCCAAGGTCATCTATGACAAGTCCCGGATTCCGGAATGGTCGAACGAGGTGGGAGAAGCCATCGCGGTTCTTGGCGGCGGAAATGTGACGGACGCGGTTTCCGTTCTCGGGGTCGGAAAGCTTCAGGACGGTTATATGGAGCTGATCGGCAGCGTGATCGAAAACACAAAAGGAATGATGGGCGCGACGGAGTCGGCTCTGGGCGACGAGCGCGCCAATAATACCAGCGCGATTCTCGCTCTGCAACAGGCTTCTCAGGTTGCGCTGAACCATGTCAAAGCCAATTTCTGCCGCTGCATCGGAGAGCTTGCGGATATTTGGGCGGACATGCTTTGCACCTACTGCCCGAAGGAACGGCTCCTCGCCTTTTGCTCGGAGAATTCCGATCTCCTTTCGGCGGAAGCGCCGGACTACCGGCTTCTGCGTCAGGCGCTTCTTCGTGCCGAAGCCGAAATGGGTCATATTGCATCCTACAGTCCGGCGGCAACGGTCGCAACGCTGGATAAGCTTCTGGAAGGCGGGCATCTGAACGTCCGTCAGTATCTGGAGCTGTTGCCGGCAGGCACCGTCTGCGACCGGGAAACCATGCTTGCCAAAATTTCCGATCCGGAGGAGGTGAGTGAAAATGATTCCGGAAAAAGCGATGGCTGAAGAAGCAATGGTCGCGGAAGAAACACCACCGGAAAGTTGTTTTTCAGAAGAGACCGGCAGTGTGCCGGAAGAATGCGCTCCCGACTTGACGGCAGAGCTTCCATCCGAAGAAATTTCCGGAGAGAAATCTCCGGCAGCCGTCTCCGCACAGGATGGTGGTGACAGTGCTCCGCCTGCAGAGGCAGAGTCTTCCGATCCGGATTTGTCCCCGGCGGACGAGCTGAATGCCTTGCGGGAAGAGCTGAGAACGCTTCGTGCGGAAATCGCGCAAAAGGAGGCTTTCTATGCGAAAGCCGACCGCGAATATGCGGAATTCCGCGCGCTCTACCCGGATACGGATCCGCAGGCTCTGCCGGACAGCGTCTGGGAGGAGGTTCGGTGCGGGACTCCGCTTGCCGCCGCGTTCGCGCTCTCCGAGCGCCGCCGGATGCTGGCGCTTGCCGTTGCGGAAGAAAGCAACCGGCAGAACAAAGCCCGCTCGCCGGGCGGCTTGCAGGGCGGTGCGGAAGATGCGTTTTCCCTTGCCGAGGTTCGTGCCATGTCCCCCTCGGAAATCCGCGCTCACTATGATAAGGTAATGCGTTCCCTGCAAAAATGGCACTGAGAGGATTCCTCTCCCAATTCCCCGCTTTTCGTCGGCAAGCACCGGCGTTTTCATAGACAAGACTGCAAAAATATTTTATTACCAGAAAGGATTTATAATCATGGCTATTACGAATTTTGTTTCTACCGTTTGGAGTGAAAATCTGTACCGTCAGCTGGGCAAGCAGTACATCGCCGTTGCAAACTGCAACCGCGAATTTGAAGGAGACATCCGCGAAAAGGGCTCCAAGGTCCGGATTTGCGGCGTCAATGACATCACGCTTTCTTCCTACACCAAAAACACGGACATGACATCTCCCTCTGCGCTCTCCGACAATGTGCGGGAGCTTGCGATCGATCAGGCGAAATATTTCAACTTCCAGATTGATGATGTGGATCGTGCGCAGAGTACGCCCCGCCTGATGGAAGCTGCGATGCACAATGCCGCAGACGCACTTGCCAATGATGCGGACAAGTATGTATACGGTCTTTATGCGCAGGCTGGCACCACAATTGCAAAAACCGGCATTTCCGCCGCCAACATTGTGGATTGTCTGATTGACGCACGCACGACGCTGTTCCTCAACAACGTTTCCGATGCGCATGATATTGTCATGGAGGTCAGCCCGGAGGTCGGCGCTCTGATTCTCAAAGCCAAGGTAAACCTCTCGACCGACAACGGAGAAGCGCTGGAAAACGGTTGTCTCGGTTCGATCGGCGGATGCAAAATCTACGTTTCCAACAACATTGTGAAGGTCAGCGCGGATTCCGCCGTACAGCACAAGTGCCTGGTCCGCACCAAGCGGGCGGTCGCGTTTGCGGAACAGCTCTCCGAAATTGAGGCTTACCGTCCGGAGCGTCGTTTTGCCGATGCCGTCAAGGGTCTGCATCTCTACGGTGCAAAGGTGGTATATCCGTCCGAAATGGTTCTGCTGAACCTGACGCTCGCCGCGAACTGACGGAGGCTCCCATGAATTGTCAGGACATTCTGAATGCGGCAATCCGCAAGGTCTGTGAAGATCCGTCCGATTCCGCAACCGACGACTACCGGGAACGTGCACCGTATCTTCTGGCGGATTTTCTTTCCGAATGCTCCCGGTTGGACGCCTTTTACCGTCAGGCGCATGGCCTTCCCGCGACTCTGCCGTTTGAAGAGGTCTACATCTCGCTGAGTGCGGAATTCCCGCTGTGCAAGGTATTCGCTCCCGCCGCGGCGAACTGGCTTGCCGCGATGCTGGTGGTGGAGGAAAATGAGGAGTTGAGTGACCGGCTGTTTGCGCGTTCCTCCGATCTGCTTGCCAAAATCCAGACTTCCGTTCCTGCGGGAAGAAAAACAATTACGGATGTTTACCGGCTGTCGGAGTGCTGATCCCGTCCGATAGCAAAGCAATGCCGCTCTGCGGCACCGGGGGTCTCCGCCGTTTTGGCGGAGACCCCCGGATTTTTGTTTTGCCGGAAGCGCGAAAAGAACAGGTTTGCGGAAGCGCCACCCTTTTGCCTCTCATATACGGATAAAAAAATATAAAAAATGAAAAAAAGCTATTTACAAACAGGAAAGAATGTGATATAATCTCAATGTATGACGTGAGCCCGGGGCTCGGATATAAGGACTGCCATTGCAGTTGTTCACCCGCCGGCTTCTGAGCGAAACGTCAAAAAAACAAGAAAGGTGAATTTACCCATGCAGAAAGAAGAAAAGCTCAGCCTGATTGAGCAGTACGCAACTCACGAAGGAGACACCGGTTCTCCCGAAGTTCAGATCGCCATTCTGACCAGCCGGATCAACAATCTGACCGAGCACCTGAAGGTCAACAAAAAGGACTTTCACAGCCGCCGCGGTCTGCAGAAGATGATCGGTCACAGAAGGAATCTGCTCAACTATTTGCAGAAAACCGACATTGAGCGCTATCGTGCCATTGTCGCAAAGCTTGGTCTGAGAAAGTAAAAATGACGGGAGCGGGGAGCAGCGGCATCTGTCACTGCCCTCCCTCCCTGTCTCTTTATCTGTCAGTCCGCTTCTTCTCCACCCTCTTACGGACGGATTAGCAGTTAACCGTGTGCCCGGATTCCGGACCTACGGTTAAGTGCTAAACCTCCGTGAGAACACCACAAAACAACAAACAAAATTACGGAGGAATCTGAAAAATGAACGAAGTCATCAGCTCCAAAATGGAGTTCAAAAACTACAAGGTATTCAAATATACCTATGCCGGAAGACCGTTGGTGATTGAAACCGGCAAAATGGCGGGACTGGCAAACGGTTCCGTGCTCTGCCGGTACGGCGACACCGCGGTGCTCTGCTGTGCGACCGCTTCCGAAAAGCCGCGGGACGGGATTGATTTTCTTCCCCTCTCGGTAGACTTTGACGAGAGAATGTATGCCGCCGGAAAAATTCCGGGCGGATACCTGAAACGTGAGGGCAAACCTTCCGAAAAGGCGGTTCTGACCTCCCGTGTGATTGACCGCCCCGTCCGTCCCCTGTTCCCGAAGGATCTGAGAAACGACGTTGCTCTGACGCTGGTGGTTATGTCGGTGGATCCCGACTGCTCTCCCGAGATCACGGCAATGATCGGTGCATCCACGGCTCTCGCCATTTCCGATATTCCGTGGAACGGACCGATCGGCGGTGCGTTTATGGGTCTGGTAGACGGCAAGATCGTGCTCAACCCGACGGCGGAGGAACAGAAAAAGAGCGATTTGCAGCTGACGGTTGCGGCTTCCATGAAAAAGGTGGTCATGATTGAAGCAGGTGCCAATCAGGTGGACGACGACACCATGTATGCTGCCATCATGCAGGCGCATGAAGAGATCAAGAATCTGCTCGGCTTCATCAACGGCATTGTTGACGAGATCGGGAAAAAGAAGTTCTCCTATCCTTCCTGCGAACTGGATCACGATATGTTCGATGAAATCTTCGCATTCTGCGAAAAGGACGTCATGGAAGCGCTTGACACCGACGACAAGAACGTCAGAGATGAAAAGATGGTTCCGATCAAGGATGCGATCCTTGAGAAGTTCTCCGAAAAGTATCCGGATCTCCCCACGCAGATGGAGGAGCTGGTTTACAAGATTCAGAAGAAGATTGTCCGCCGCTGGCTCCTGGTGGACAAGAAGCGTGTGGACGGCAGAAAGATGAACCAGATCCGTCCGCTGGCAAGTGAGGTCGGCATTCTGCCCCGCGTCCATGGCTCCGGACTCTTTACCAGAGGTCAGACGCAGGTGCTCACCGCCGCAACGCTCGGAACGCTTTCCGAGGCACAGATGCTGGACGGCATTGATTCCGAAACCTCCAAGAGATATATGCATCACTACAATATGCCCGGGTTCTCCACCGGTGAAGCAAAGCCGGTCAGAAGTCCCGGACGTCGGGAAATCGGTCACGGTGCGCTTGCCGAGCGTTCTCTGATTCCGGTCCTTCCCTCTGAGGAAGAGTTCCCCTATGCAATCCGTCTGGTCTCGGATGTGGTTTCCTCCAACGGTTCCACCTCGCAGGGCTCTGTCTGCGGTTCCACGCTGGCGCTGATGGATGCAGGTGTTCCGATCAAAGCGCCGGTTGCCGGTATTTCCTGCGGTCTGATTACCGCGGAGGACGGCAGCTGGGATACGATGCTTGACATTCAGGGTCTGGAAGATTTCTACGGCGACATGGATTTCAAGGTTGCCGGAACCCATAAGGGTATCACCTCCATTCAGATGGACCTGAAGGTGGATGGTCTGACTCCCGAAATTATCAAAAAGGCGTTGGAAATGACGCACGCCGGAAGAGACTATATCATTGATGAAGTCATTCTCAAAGCCATTCCCGCTCCGCGCGCGGAGGTTTCCAAGTATGCTCCCAAGATGACCACGATGAAGATTGATCCCGACAAGATCCGCGAGGTCATCGGCAAGGGTGGCTCTGTGATTCAGAAAATCGTTGCCGATACCGGCGCCAAGATCGACATTGAGGACGACGGAACCATCCGCATTGCCGCAGTCAACAGCGAGCAGGCGGACGCCGCCAAGGCTTGCATTGATGCCATCGTCTTTGAGCCGGTGGTGGGTGCGGTCTATACAGGAACCGTGACGGGCATCAAGGAATTCGGCTGCTTTGTGGAATATGCACCCGGTAAGGAAGGCATGGTTCACATTTCCAAGATTGCTCCCCGCCGGATTGAAAAGGTGGAGGACGTGCTGAAGCTGGGAGATGTGGTGAAGGTCAAGTATATCGGTCTTGACAAGAAGGGGCGGATGGACTTCTCCATCAAAGACGCTCTGGACAACTGATTCCCAAACCCGGAATCCGGAAAGGAGGCACATCGTATGGGAAACCGTTCCACTCCTCCGCGCAGTTTCAACACATTGCGCCATTCAAAATCCAAGGTGCGTGAAAAGCGGCATCAGCAGGGGCGTATGGTGTTGCTCTCCATCTGCGCCGTAGCGGTTCTGATTCTGATCTGTGCGCTGGTCTTTCTGATCTGCACCATCGTAAACACCGTGGGCGGGGAAACGGAAACCCGCCCGGAGAGTCCTTCCGGCAACGATCCTGGCAAGGCGCAGGCAATCGTCTATCAGACCGTTTCCAAATCCTCGGAGGATCTGCACAGCGGAACTCTGATTCTGGTCAGTGAATTGCGGGATGCCGTCTATACGTACCCGCGGATTACGCTGACCTCCCGGATCAGAACCTCCAAAATCAACGGAATCAATCCTTATCAGATTTCCACCTCCCTGGGGGAAGAAAAACTGGAAGCCGGAACCGCAGAAGCGTTGAATGCCATGCTGACGGACTTTTACAAAAAGTTCAATGATAACTCTATGATTCTGATTGATGCCTACCGTGACAAAGAACGTCAGGGGAATTTCGTAACGCCGGTAGGTTACTCGGAGCATGAGACCGGATATGTTTTTACGCTCCGTACCTACAATACGGAAAACAAGGAAGTCAACCTGACCGAAAATGACAACTATATGTGGATTCTCGATCACGCGGACGAATACGGGATTATTCTCCGGTATCCGACGGAAAAGAAATCCGTTACGGGAATTGACGAAAAAAATCTGGTGCAAACCACGTTCCGCTATGTCGGAGTTCCCCACGCTTCTTACATGTATGACAACAATCTTTGCCTTGAGGAATACCTCGATCTTCTGAAAAGCGATTACAGCAGCGAAAAGCATTTGCAGATCAAAGCGGCGGACGGAAAGAATTACGAAATCTATTATGTTTCCGCAAGCGCTGCAAACGGAAGCATTCAGGTACCGAGCAACTATGAGTACACCGTTTCCGGCGACAACATGGAAGGCTTTATTGTAACGGTTCATCTGGACAGTCCGATTGCTCCTGCCGCATAAAACGGCAGAAAACTGCATAATCTATTACTAAATCTTACGGAGGAACACAAAATGGAAAACGAAAACAACCGCATGACCCCGGAAGAAGCAACCGTCAACGCGGAAGGTACCGAAGTCTGTGTGGAACCGGTGGCAGAGAGCTACGACGCAGAAGAAATTCCGGTCGTGGAAGATCCCGTTTCCGCTTCTTCCGATGAAGCGGAGGAGGATTCGGTTCTTGCTTCCGAAGAGGAGGAAGCCGATTCCGAAACGGAACCCGAAGAAGCATCCGCACCGGAAACGCCTGCTGCAAAATTCAGCCGCAAATGTGCCGAGGTCAAAAAAACCTGCCTTTCTACGGCAGACCGGATTCTGCATGACCTGAAAGAAACCAACTGCAATCCCTATATCCGGCAGACGAGATCCTACAAAATCGAAGTCTACCGCAATGCACAGGAAGAGACCCCGGTGGACGTCTTTGAAGAAACGGAAACCAGAAGCTATTCGGCACGCGCACTGGCTCTTGCCGGCGGAGCGGCTTTGGTTTTCATGTGTGTGGCAAAAAAGGCTATCGGTAAAATGTTGCTGAAGAAGTAAGCAATTTCTGCGCTGTGGCAGAACTTGTTCAAAGAACCCCGGACGGTTCCGAAAAGGAACCGTCCGGGGTTCTATATTATTATATTTGGGACAGGCTCAGAGTCGTTCCAGAATCTGCGCTCCGCGCGTCCTTAACCAAAGAAGCAGCAGCACGCCGAGTACCAGTGTCAGGACTGAGAACATGCTAAGGAGAATCGTAACACCGGTCTGCCACCATCCGAGCAGAAAAGCGCCGACAATCAACAGCACGGAATAGCCCCAACCGCAAAGCATTGCCAACATGACGTTCATTCCCTGCTTGATCGGGTAAATTTCGCTGGTCCAGTTCAGATTCGGGCGTTTCAGGTTGAGAAACAATCCAAACGCGGCGGAAAGCAAGGAAAACAGCGCCGGAACAAGGAGCAGAAAAAGTCCTCCGAGCAGCCCCGGGCGCAGTGCGATGATTGCCGCAACGGAGCAGAACAAGGCAGGAATTGCGGTCAGAATCAAATGCATCGAAAGCTTTGCGTCAATCACCGACCGCATCGAAACCGGCAGACTCTGGAGTACCCAAAGGGTCTTTCCTTCCAGAGATACCGAAGGGGCGCTGATATAGTTCATCGACGCGATCAGGCAGATTCCGCCGGCAAACAGTGCCACTGCCGCCGTCTGATGCTCCGGAAACGCGGTCTGGATGATATTCCGGATCCATCCGCCGCGGATCAGGAGAAATACGCCTGCCGCAATCAGGAAAAGAAATCCCATTCCGCTGTTGAGCATATAGGTCGCACTTCCGGTAAATCTTCGGAACTCCTTGAAAAGCAGTGCCGTGAAGGGCTTGCGCAGATGCATCCGCTGTTCGCGGTAGACTTTTCCGGTGATTCTTCCACTGGATGTCGCAATCTTCAGGAAACTCCGGGAAAGCACCAGATAGGTTACAGCCGCCGCGGCAAGAATCACCGCACCGACAATGACAATTGCCAAGGGATCCCCTTCCCCAACCCTGCCGAGCAGATAGAGCGGGTATGCCTTTCCGCGTACCGCAGTTCCCAAATTCTCCACATTGGAAATCAATTCTTCAATGACTTCCTGCGCCTTGAAATATACGAAATAATAGATGCCGAGGAACGCAAGCGAAAGAATGACCGTGGTGAAGCTCTTATTTTTCAATTTCGCCGTCATTTTCGCCACGACCCATCCGAGAATGCAGGACAGCGTCAACACCAGCAGAGAAACCAGCAGTAACAGTAACAGAGAACCGATTGCGACAGCGACGGAAAACGGGGTCAGGATCAAATATACGGCGATTCCCGGCAGAAGCACCACGGCAGAAAACATCAGACCCATCAGGTATACTCCGAGAAGCCGCACCAGAAGAATGTTGCGCACGGGAATCGGCATGGAAAGAAGCAGGTCGTTGTCCTTCGCCTGGTAAAGCCCTGCGTAGGTATTGAACACACTGCCAAAAACCCCGAAAAATACGGAAATCAGTGTCAAAATCAGAAAGTACAGCCATCCCATGCCGGCGGCGCTCAACGGCAGGCAGATTGCGATGGAAAGGAGCGTAAACATTCCGCCGAGGACGCCGACAAGCAACAGCGCATACAGGGCAATGAAAAGAATGCTGGTTCCCTTGGAACGGCTCTGCTGTTTTTTGGAGTCGTAAAAAAAACCGCGATTCAGCTCCAGGAACTGTTTTTTCAGAAGTGCTTTCAGCATGATGCTTCTCCCTCCAGCTCCAAAAAGACCTCTTCCAGGGAATCGTCGCCCTTGACCTCTTCCATGGTGCCGGAGCGGATCAGCTTTCCGCCCTTGATGATGGCAACCTTGTCGCAGAGCTTTTCGGCAACATCCAGAACGTGTGTGGAGAAGAAAATAGCGCCGCCGGACCGGCACAGCTCCCTCATCATTCCCTTCAGAATGTGTGCCGCCTTCGGATCCAGCCCGACAAACGGCTCATCCATAATAATCAGGCGCGGCTGGTGAATCCATGCGGAGATGATTGCCAGCTTCTGCTTCATTCCGTGTGAATAGGCGGCAATGGGCTTGGCAAGGTCCGCGGTCAGTTCAAACAATCCGGCATAGTTCCGGATCCGTTCTTCCCGCTCCGCCGTGCCGATTCCGAAAATATCGGCGATAAAGTTCAGATACTGAATTCCGGTCATGAATTCATAGAGGTCGGGATTATCCGGAATATAGGCAATTTTTTTCTTGCACTCCAGCGGATTTTCCCGCATGGAAATTCCGTCTATGGTAATTTCGCCGCTGTCGTACTGAAGAATGCCGACCACCGCTTTGAGCGTGGTGGTTTTGCCGGCGCCGTTGTGCCCGATGAATCCGTAAATTTCTCCGGGAGCGATGTGAAGAGAAAGATCGTCGACCGCTTTTTTCTCCCCGTAGGTTTTGGTCAGATGTTGAATGTTCAGCATATGGTTTTCTCCCTCCTGCTTTTTGGAAAGCATTGCGTTCGGCTTCAAAAATCAGCGATTGCCCGGCTCCTTCTGCTTCCGGTCCAGCCAACGCTGCCTTGTCAAGGTTGTAAAATGCTCGGTCTTTTTCTCGCCGTTCGGTTCCCGGAAAAAGTCCGGTCTTGTGTGGTGATAAACAAACCCGCATTTTTCCTGCACCCGGCGGGATTTCTCGTTCCCGTCAAAATATCCGCACCAGATCGTCCGGCAATCCGTTTCGGAAAAGCATCGATCTACCATTGCGTTTACCGCCTCCGGAATCAATCCCCTGCCCCAATAGGGTCTCCCGATCCAGTAACCGATCTCCATGTCTCCCGGCGCGGCGCCGTCGGCACGGCTTTGAAAAATTCCGATGCTGCCGATCGGTTTTGTAAGTGCGGGAGGCGCTTCTGCCTCCGGTCGTTCCGTAACGGCGTAGGTACCGGGAACGGAAAGCACTTTTTTGATGATCTCCGCGCTTTCCGCAACGCTCCGATGTGGATTCCAGCCGCAGGCAGGTCCGATCTGCGGATCCTTTGCATAGCGGTACAGCTCCTCCGCGTCGGACTCCTGCCACGGGCGCAGAATCAGCCGCGGCGTTTTCAGGACGGATTTTTCCGGGTTTTCGCTTTTTTTCATGAGCTCTTCTTTCGGGACCAAAGGAAATTCAGCAAAATGTAAATTGCAACCAGCGCAACGGTTGCACCGGCAAGAATGAGGTACATGGTGCCGTTTTCCACTTTGCTTCCGAAGAAATAAAGGTTGCAGTCGATGCCGTCCCGGATGCCCTCGACGACCTCTGCCGGAAAGCCGACCTGCTCCATTTCTTCATAAACCCCGTGCAGACAATGATTGCGGAGGAGTGCCGTGCCGTAGGTTCCCGGCAGGAAGGAAAGCACCTTCTGCAGTCCCTTCGGAAAGCTTGCAATCGGCATGTAAGCACCGCATACAAAGCCGTATCCTGCGCTGACAATGGTTCCGACCGCAGAAGCCTGCCCCTGCGTGGTGAGCGCAAAGTTGGCACAGGAGGACAGAGCAACACCGAACAGCGTCAAAAGGAACACATCCAGAACCAGCAGAAGCACATCCGCAAGGCTCATATACCACCCGGAAAAAATCCGGAGATACAGCAGACTTGCGGCAAGTGCCGTAAAAGTAATCATCAAAGTACTGACGGCGGACGCGCAGAAATAGCTTCCGGAAAGCACGGAACGTCGTAACGGCGTTACCGTCAGATCGCGCAAAGTGCCGTTTGCCTTATCCTGAATCATCAGAAGATTGGCACAAAATGCGACCGTCACGCAGGAAACCGCCAGCAGAGACGAAATCAGCTGTCCGCCGACCGTCGCGTCAATCAGATCCGGATCCACCGAAAAGTTCTGCGGAAGCGCGGAAACAAAACTGTCGCGGTATACATTCGCCAGAAACGTTACATAAAGCACCAGAAGAATGATCGGCGTAATCAGAGAGGAGAAAAACATACCCTTGTCTTTAAAGAAGAGACGGCAGTTTCTCTTGACCAGCAGCAGAAAGCTTTTCATTTTTCGGCACCCCCCTGTAGTTTTTTTCCGGTTGCGGCAAGGAAAACGTCGTCCATCTTCCCTTTTGTGATTTCAAAGTCGCAAAACAACTCCGGATGTGCAAGAATCAGTTTTGTCGCGGCGGAAGTGTCCGGAATCTCCATCCGGACGGCATCCCGGATGCGCTCGCACCGAAAGCCCAGCGGTGCCAGCTGCTCCTCCCCGATCCCGTAAAATGTGATGAAATCGCCGGTATAACGGTTTTTCAGCTCCAGTGGCGTTCCCTCTGCCACGATGCTTCCGCTGTCAAGGATGACAACATAATCCGCTTCCGCCGCTTCCTCCATATAATGCGTCGTCAGGAACACCGTCATATTTTCTTTTTTTCGAAGCTCGGAAACCACATTCCAAAGAAGCAGCCGCGTCTGCGGATCGAGACCGGTGGTCGGCTCATCCAGAATCAGAATTTCCGGTCGGTGAAGCAATGCCCGCGCAATGTCAATCCGCCGCCGCTGTCCGCCGGAAAGCTTCCCGACGGTGCGATCCAGAAGCGTGGAAAAGTCCAGAAGCTCTGACAGCTCTTTCATGCGTTTGCGGAAGGCATCTCCCGTAATTCCGTAAAGGGCTGCCCGGCTCTCTAAGTTTTCCCGGACTGTCAGCGGCTGATCCAATACGGAATTCTGAAACACGACGCCCAGCTTGCGCGTCACCAATTGCAGCTGCGTATCCGCGTCTGCTCCGCAAACCGTTACCCGTCCGCTGTCCTTAGGAAGCTGTCCGCAGAGAATGGAAATCGTAGTGGACTTTCCGGCGCCGTTGACGCCAAGGAAAGCAAACAACTCCCCGCGGCGTACATGAAAAGTTAAATCCCTGACGGCATGAACCTCACGGAAGGACTTATTCAGCCCTTCGATTTCAATGACATGCTCCATATACTCCTCCGTTCTCTCACAAAGCGATTGAATAACAAACGTTATGTAACGCCAACTGCATATTATTATACTCTTCTTTTTGGAAAATGTCAATATCGAAATACAGCGGCTGTGACAAAATTCCGCAGAAAATTTCTTGCATTTTTATGCAGGGAATGTTATAATGATATAATGAAATTGTGCTTTGCAAAACTGCAAAGCCGGACGCAGTGCGTCCCGTTCCGATGTACTGCGATCCAATCCGGAAAAGGAGACCTCCGATGTTCTTTTTGCACCTTCTTGAAAAGATACGCTCCCCTTTTGGAGATGCTTTGATGTACCTTGTCACGCTGTTCGGCTATGAGACGCTGTTCATGGTCATTGCACTGGTCTTTTTCTGGTGCGTCGATAAAAAAAGAGGATACTATCTGCTGTTTGCCGGCTTTTCCGGGGTCATTTGCGTGCAGCTGTTGAAAATGCTCTTCCGCATTCCCCGCCCGTGGGTACTGGACCCGGAGCTGACCATTGTGGAACGCGCGCGGGAAAGTGCCACCGGCTATTCCTTCCCCAGCGGGCACACCCAATGCGCCGTCACGCTCTACGGCGGGATTGCGCGTTCTTCCAAACGCCGCGCAAGTCGTATTTTTTGCATTGTCGTCGCTGTTCTGGTCGGCTTTTCCCGGATGTATCTCGGCGTCCATACGCCGAAGGACGTTCTGGTTTCCGCCGCCATCGGTGTGGGGATTGTTTTTCTGCTCCATCCCGCCATCTACGGTGCCTGTGAAAAGCCCTCCAAAATGTATCTTACGTTGGGAATCCTGCTTGCTCTGGTGGTTGCAAACCTGTTATTTGTGAACCTTTATCCTTTTCCGTCAGGAACCGACGCTGCCAATCTGGAGGACGCGCGCAAAGTGGCGCTCCAGCTCTTGTTTGTTCTGTTCGGAATGTGCATCATCTATCCGGTGGATACCTACGTTCTCCGGTTTAAGGTGGAGGCGGTCTTTTGGGCACAGCTCTGCAAGCTTGCCGGAGGCGTTGCTCTGGTTCTCGCGCTCCGCGCCCTGCTCAAAGCGCCGCTGAATGCGCTCTGCGGGGTCGCGCTCGGCGGTGCCATCCGCTACTTTCTCATGGTACTGGCGGCTGGAATCCTCTGGCCGATGACCTTCCGTTTCTGGGGAAAGCTCGGCAGGAAATCACCACGGATCTGACGGAAGTTCCGCTCAGCCGGAATGAGAAACTGCGCCTTTAACGATACCGTCATTTTTATATCAGCTTTCGGAGTGAAACATCCCGTCATGCAGGAAAAATTCATTCCTGCGATAGCTGAGCAGTCCCTCTTCCCGCATTTTGGACAGCATGGTACAAAGTGCACTGCGATCCACTCCGAGAAAATCCGCCAGCTCCTGCCGGTTCATCCCGATCCGGAAGCGGGGAGAGGCATGAATTGCCGCCTGTTCGGAAAGATAGGACATCAGCTTTTTCCGCAGGCTCTTCTGCGCCATATGGTACTGCTTGCGCAAAAGCTCCACGTTTTTTTCCGCCATCAGGTGCAGAGCGTTCCGGTACAGCAGGTGATGCGCCGAGCAGTACCTGTCACAGCCGTTCATCAGCTTTTCTCCGTTCATCATCAGCGCCTCGCCGGGCACCGGGGCATACAGGTAGCTCCCCTCCGGGCGTTTTCCCGTCACGGCGAAGGAAAGTCCGAAAACCTCACCCGGCAAGAAATTGGTCAGAATACAGCGGTTCCCCGCGGCATCGTCCCGTGCCATTGCAATCCCGCCGGAAAGCAGAATGCCGACTCTGCCGGTGGTATCGGTGCTACGGGTCAACTGTTCTTCCTTTTCAAAGCGACAGATCTTTGCTCCGGTACACTGCAAAAACTGCTCCGCTTCCTCCCCTGTCATATCTGCAAACAACGAATGATGTAAAAGATTCTCCGGCAATTTCATATTTCCTGCTCCTCTCCGCAATTCGCGAAACCGCGCTTATTCGGGGATTCCACCCGGTCTGAAAAAATTTTTACGTGCGACAAAATTCCCCTCGTTTTTTTCTGCCGCTGTGCTATACTACTGTTCCGGAAGTACGGAGCGGCAGTCATGTATCGATGCCCTTCGGCTCTCCGATTGATGATGCCGATGGCGCATTCCGCAATCGGCGTGGAAAGGCGTACCGATTATCTATGACTGTTTGTTTTACCGGGCACCGGAAGCTGCCGCAGAATCACGAGAAAAAACTCCGCACTCTTTTGATGAAAGAAACGGAAAACCGTATTCTTTCGGGAGCCAGCATATTCCGCACCGGCGGTGCGCTTGGGTTTGACACCCTTGCGGCGCTGACCGTCCTGCGGCTGAAGAAGAAGTACCCGGACATTCGTCTTGAGCTGATTCTTCCCTGCCCGACACAGACAAAATACTGGGAAAAAAAAGACATTCTTCTTTATGAAAAAATCAAAGCAAGCGCCACCAGCTTCCGCTACATCAGCCCGGTCTATTACAACGGCGTTCTGCAAATGCGCAACCGATGTCTGGTGGACGGTTCCGATGTCTGCATTGCATACCTTTGTACTTCGCACGGGAGCGGCTCCGCTTTCACCTGCGCATATGCACTCTCCAAAGGGGTGGAGCTGGTCAACCTCGCGGACAGCCTCCCGTCAATGCCTTTGGATGAGGCTTCGGATTTCTGAAAGATCTCCGAGCGGATCAATGCCATGCACGATCAGAAGATAATTCCGAAGAACACCAAACACCAACAAAAGAACCGCAAGAATGACCCAATAGGTGGCTTTCCCTCGAAAATACGGCTGGGAGCCGCGAAAGAACCGAATCCACGCAGCAAGGTCTGCCACGAGAAGAGAGATCACCACCAGAACAACATACGCATTGCACTGCAACGCCTCCGTAATGCGGAAATGAAGCAGCGCATTCACTGCGCGCGTTCCGCCGCAGAGCGGACAATACAGAAACAAAAAATCATGGAAAAAGCATCTGCCCATAAATTTCGGCAGATTTGCCGCCAAAAAGCGATACAGAGGAAACATAGCAACTACCGCAACCGCACCTGCATGAAAAAGAAGAAATTTTTTTTGCTCTTTCCCGACCTGCATAGATGCTCCTTTCTTCCCGGATTGGTGCTGTCGGCAACGTTTCCGGAAGAGGAATTGATCCCCGGTTCCCACCGGTGCTTTCGCGCCGCAGAGAACTGTTTTTTTATTGTAACATAAAAATCAATATTTTTTTATGTTTTTTTGAAAAAACATTGTAAAATCAGAAAAAATGTGCTAAAATGGAGTAGTCGCCGGGATCTTTGCCGGAAAATTCTCCGCCCTCGCGGAATCGGAGCCATCGGATTCCCGTACCGGAGAAGAGACAATTTTTTTCGGAGGTCTTTATGAACTACCAAAGTCAAACTCCCGACAATGGATTCGGGATGCTTCCCGATGATGCTCCGCAGGGACACAGCAAGGGCTATTCCATTGCCGCGCTGGTGCTCGGAATTCTTGCAGTCATCCTCGGATGCTGTTGCTCCTGCCTGTACGTCATCCCGTTGATTGTCGGCATTCTTGCAATCGTTTTCGTATTTCTTGCCCGCCGGGACAACGGAAAGAAAATGACTACCATGGCGATTGTTGCATTGGTACTTGCAATCATCGGTCTGGTCTTCACCGTCGTGTCCATTATCATTCAGTCTATCATTGCTTCCATGACGTTTGAAGAGATAGAGAAGCTCCTTGGTCCGGATTTCTTTGATAACCTCCGCAAAGCCATGGGAGATGAAGCCTACGAGGAATTCATCCGTTCTTTGCAGCAAGCTCAATAACCGGTTTTTTGCGTTGGTCAAAAGCATGGTTCTGTATGTTTTTTGATCAATCGGTTGGATTTTGTCTGTTTACAAGCTGCAAAAAAACAGTATAATGGAAGTATCAGGGATTATTTTTTGAAAAGGAGAACTGCGATGTTTGAATTCAAGAAGCTGTGCAACGAATTTGAAGAGCTATCCCCGGTACAAAGAGGCGTGCTTTTGACAGAAAGTTCGGTTCGGACGCTTGCCAAACTGAAGCTGCTGGATATTCCCGAAATTTCTCCGGTGGAGACGCTGGCGGCATTTCTGATCGGTTCCATTGTTGCGGACGGAAAATTGGATGAACATGAGTACCTCTTGATTTATCCGGCGCTCCGCGTGATTTTCGGAAATGATTTTGATTTTGAGAGTGTCAAAAAACAGTTTGAGAACGGTTCTGGTTCCGACCGGTTGATTCAAAAATATACCAAGGAAATGATGACCGTGCTGGCAGATGTGGACGAATCCCTGCAGACAGACATCGTTCGCCTTTGCCTGTGTGCGGTTTCTGTGGACGGAAAAATCTCTCTGCGGGAAAGAAATTACATCAAACGTCTCTGCAAAGCATAAAAAATCGGACTCTGACCGTTCAACGCCCGTGCCCGGTTTTTCCGGATCGGCTCCGGATGATATAGTATCAGCGGAACCTCGACAATTTTTTCGGTGCTATGCAATAAAGCGGCAGGGAGTGCTCATTTTTGAGCGCTCCCTGCCGCTTTCTTGATGTATCAGGAGGTTGGTTACTTTTCTTCTCCGCTGTTGCGGTTTGCAGCTTCGCGCAGACGATCCTCTTCCTTGTTCCTCCGCCACAGAAAGCTCAGATGCGCCTCGGTTCCCTTACGAATCCGGCGGATGTTTTCCACGTGCCGGAACAGAATTGCAACTGATGCGACCGAAAGGATCAGCGTTCCCGGCAGGTTTCGGGTCAGAAAAGCATACGCCGCCGGAAAAATAATCGCCGCTGTCATCGGGACTACGCAGATGTAATCCACTACAAACACCAAGAGCATCTCGCCTGCAAACAGAATCAGAAACAGTCTCCAATCCAAGGCAAGAATCAGACCGCCAAGGCACGCAAGTCCTTTTCCGCCACGGAACCCCATCACCGCCGGGAAAATATGACCGAGGATGCAGGCGCATCCGGCAAGCTCCCGGGCGCAGATCGTTTCCGGGAACAACGCTCCGGCGCATACCGTGACAAAAAACGCCTTGAAAATATCAAACAGTGCGCTGAAAATGCCGACACCCTTTCCCATTGTAATCACGGCATTGGAGGCACCCGCATTTCCCGATCCGCTTTTCCGGATGTCAAATCCGCGTGCACGGGCAATCAGGTAGGATGGGTTAATCATTCCGATGCCGTATCCGATCAACACACAAAAAAATGCACTCATTCCGTCACCTCCAAAGCGCTCAGTCCGGCTCCTGAATATGATCCATTCCCTGCCGGATGATGGTACGCACGTGGTCGTCCGCCAGCGAATAGAAAACCGATTTTCCCTCTCGCCGGCTCCGGATCAGCCGGCTTTGCCGCAGAGTCTTGAGCTGGTGGGAAACGGCGGACGGGGTCATGTTCAGTATACGGGAAAGATCGCAGACGCAGACCTCCGCCTCAAACAATGCAAACAGAATTCGGATCCGCGTGCCGTCTCCGAATATCTTGAACAGCTCCGCCAGACGCAGAAGATCCTCTTCTGCCGGAGCATGTGCCAGCACACGGCGAAGCAGATCCTCGTGAACCTCCTCCACTTCACAGCATTCCGTTTCCTTCCGCATAAACTCTTTCCTTTCGCTCTCTTTACAGATTTTTGACGTGCAATGCGCGAATGGCATTCAGGACGGCAAGCACCATCACTCCGACATCTGCGAACACCGCCATGCCCATGCTGGCAATTCCTGCAGCGCCCAATACAAGGCACACAGCTTTGACTCCGAGGGCAAAGACAATGTTTTCATAAACAATCCGCAGGCACTTTCCGGAGATGCGGATTGCGGTTGCGATTTTTGTGGGATTGTCGTCCATCAGAACCACATCCGCCGCCTCAATCGCAGCATCCGATCCAAGTGCGCCCATCGCGATTCCGACATCTGCGCGGGAAAGTACCGGTGCATCATTGATACCGTCGCCGACGAACGCCAACCGTCCGCCGCTCTTTTTCTCCTCTGCCAGAAGGCGTTCCACCTGTTCCACCTTTCCCTCCGGCAACAGTTCACTGTGTACCTCGTCGATTCCGAGTTTCTCTGCCACCGCAGTTCCGACCGAGGCGTTATCGCCGGTCAGCATCACTGTCTTGCTCACACCGATCTGGTGCAACCGGCGGATGGCTTCCGCGGCATCCGGCTTGATGCGGTCCTGAATCAGCAAATGACCCGCATAAGCGCCGTCAATGGCAATGTGGACGATGCTCCCCGCCTCGTGGCAGGGGACAAACGCAATCCCGTTCTGTTTCATCAGCTTTTCGTTTCCGACCAATACGGAAATGCCGTCCACCCTGGCGCTAACGCCGTGTCCGCCGACCTCGCTGACATCGGACACGCGGGAAAGGTCACATTCGCCCTTCCATGCCCGGCGAATGCTCTGGCTGATGGGATGCGTGGAATAGCTCTCTGCAAGCGCTGCATATTCCAGAAGCCGATCCTTTTCCATGGTATTGTGATGCACGTCCGCAACCTCAAATACACCCTCGGTCATGGTTCCCGTTTTATCAAAGGCAACACAACGAACTTTGGAAAGCGTCTCCATATAGTTGGAGCCCTTAATCAGAACACCCACCTGACCGGCGCCGCCGATTCCTGCAAAGAAGCTGAGCGGGATGCTGATGACAAGTGCGCAGGGGCAACTGATGACAAGGAAGGTCAGGGCGCGGTAAACCCAGTCGCTCCACATCGGCGCCGACTGCAGAATCAGCAACCGGAACAGCGGCGGGAAAATCGCCAGCGCGAGCGCCGCAAAGCAGACTGCCGGCGTATAAATTTTTGCGAATTTGGCAATGAAGTTTTCCGATTTGGATTTTTTGGAGCTGGCGTTCTCCACGAGATCCAGAATCCTGGAAACCGTGGATTCCCCGTAAGCGCGCGTCGTACGGATATAAAGGACACCGCTCTGGTTGATGCAGCCGCTGATCACGCTGTCACCGGGATGTACCGTCCGGGGAACGCTCTCTCCGGTCAATGCGCGGGTATCCAGCGCGGAGGTTCCTTTCTCGACCGTACCGTCAATCGGGACACGTTCGCCCGGCTTGATCAGAAGCAGACTCCCGGCGGGAACCTCCTCCGGGTCAACCTCCTTCACGTCGTCCTCACCGGACACCAGGTTGGCATACTCCGGACGAATGTCCATCAGGGCGCTGATGCTCCGGCGGCTCTTTCCCACCGCATAGCTTTGGAACAGCTCGCCGATCTGGTAAAACAGCATTACGGCGACACTTTCGGTATATTTTCCGACGGCAAGTGCGCCGACGGTTGCCACCGCCATCAGAAAGTTCTCATCAAACGGCTGCAGATGAATGATTCCCTTAACCGCCTTCCAAAGAATATCATATCCGATGACAAAATACGGAATCAAAAACAGAACAAACCGCACCCATCCTTCCTGCGGAAAGAACGGCAACAGAAGAAAGGCACCCAACAACACCGCAGACACGAGAATGCGGATCAGAACCTTTTTTTGCTTGCGGGTCATAAAACAGCACTCCCCTCTTTACAGATAAATGTCGCAGTCGTCTTCTACCTTCCTGCAATTCTTCAGAACCTGCTTCATCACGGCTGCGGGATCCGCTCCGTCCTCAAACTCTACATTCATTTTCAGCGTCATAAAATTGACGGTGACATCCTTGACGCCCGCGGTCTTTTTGGCAGCCTCTTCCATTTTGTTGGCGCAGTTGGCGCAATCCACTTCAATCCGGTAAGTCTTTTTCATCTTTCATTTCTCCTGAATTTATCATTTGAACAACTGTTCAAACGTATTGTATCACGGAGAATCGGATTTGTCAAGGGGTTTTTAAAAACATTTGAATATTTGCTCAAATGTTTAACTGACAAAACCGGATGGATTTCCGACATTTATCATACCATATTCTTCCGAAAAAAGCAAGCCTTTTTTGAAGGAAGAAAAAAAGAAGCGGCATCGGCTCCGAACGCCTTTGCTTCCGGATGCGAATGCCGCCGCTGATTCGGGAAATTCAGGGAGTTTTCTCCTGCTTGGTCTGACGTTCCTCTGCGACACGCGGATGTGCCGTGCGATCCCGGCGGAAGCGGAAAAGGTTCTGTACCGTGGTCTCATTGTTCAGATAAATCAGGAACAGCACCAGAATCAGTGCTTCTACAACGCTATAGACATCCGGCGTGAACGCCGAAACGCGGAAGCTGATCTGCCCGAATCCGATCCGGATAAACTCATAGGCAATACAGCCGAGGAAAACCGCCAGCTGTTTGTTGCAGAATTTTTCGATAAAGCCGGAAAAGAACAGCGGCAGGAAACAGCTGAAAATGGAGCCGATGCTGGAAAAATTGATGGTCGGAGTGATTCCGTTGGTCGAGCAGACCGAAATCGCCCCTGCCCCGCCGAACATGATTCCGGCAATCAGATAGCACAGAACCGCATTCTGCTTTTCCTGCACGCCCGTGTTTACCGAAATCTGCTGTCCCGTTTGCAGGGCGCGGTAATTGTAACCGAATGCAGTATAATGGAACAGGACAACCATCAGGACAAGTGCTCCGGCGCAGATGAGGAGCATTGCCGGTATGGTAATGGCAAACCGGTAATAGGAGCTGTCGGTTCCGAAGCCGACCGGCTTACATCCGTCCGTGATGATTGCCGCAACGCCTTCCAGAACCAAGGTCATTCCGAGTCCGATGATGACCGGCGGCAGGCGCAGTGAAACATACAGCAGCCCCGTGAGCCCCCCGGTGAGCGCTCCCGTCAACACGCTGATGAAAAACATGGCAACGGGTCCAAGCCCTGAGGAATAGGAGAGCTGCGCTCCTACGATACCAGAAAGAAGCATTACGGCACCCGCCGAAAAATCAAACCGCCCGGTGTGCATATTGACGGACATTCCGAAGGCGAGCAGGAGTACGAAGGCAAGTCCGCGGGTATAAAGTTGGAAGGTACTGACCCCTGTGAACAGCGCGCTTCCGGCAATCCGGCAAACCACCGACATCAGAAGCAGGGTCAACAGCGGCAGAGACATCGCTCCGGCACTTTTTCGGATGACGCTTGAGGCTTTCATTTTTCTTCTCCGGTTGATTTATTTTTCCGTATGATAGGAATCGTGGATGGCAACGGCTCCGGCATAATCCGCCCGACACAGGCGAACCAGCTCGGCATACCCCTGACCGATGAAATGATCCAGTATCGTCTTATCGTAGCAGTACCCGTTCTTTTCGTTGTCCGATTCCAGCATTTTTTCCAGGGAATCACGGCTGGTGGCGACCCAATAATTCATTCCGATCCGCGGGGGCGTTCCGTCGTCGTCCGTAATCTTCTTCCCGTCCAGTGCACTGAGCACCATCACAAGCCCCGGTCCCATCGCGGACGCGAATTTCCCGCTGTCATAGCTGTAGCCGAGATCAAAGCACTCCGCGTAGTCCGCGGTAATGGCATCCACGCCGCCGGAAAGGAAAGACGGGATTTTGGAATTTGCGGAAACGATTCCGTATGCGGTCTTGGTAATCACGTCGCCCGCGCCTACGGAAAGGATACAGGTTCCGCCCGCCTCCAGGCTGTTGGTCAGCTTGGTGGAAAAGGCATCATCAAAGGCAAAGCCGTCCATATATCCGGTAATCCGGTATTTCTTACTGGTAAAGTTGGCAGGATTGACTCCGGTTCCCGCAACCTTTGCAACAAGCTTTTCCCTTGCAGTCTCCCCCGCATAGGAGGTATCCGGATCCTCGCAAAGGTATGCAAGCATACCGGACAGGCGCTGAATGTGCATCTGTGCCCCGTAGGAGGTGGCACCGCCAAATATCGTAAAAGAGGTCTGTCCGCGCTCTTCCACAAAATACTTCGCCATCTGATAGCCGGCGGCATATTCGGTATCCAGATCCGGTGCAACGGAGCCGAGGAAATACTCCATATTTTTAATCTGGTCGTAAATATCATCGTTCAGATACCCGGTTGGGCACACTACATACATCTTTTTGGCAGACGCTGCCGTTACCGATGCCACAATATCGTCATCCGAGAAAAGCAGAATCGCCCGATATCCTTTGGAGGCATAGGTATTGATGGCAGAAACCTCGGAGGCGGAGCTGTTTGTTGTGGTAAAATCAATCTCAAAATTATAATCCGATGCAAGACTGCGCAGATATTTTTCCCATGCGCCCGCTTCTCCGGAGCTGTCGTCCTCCCGCAGGACTCCAATCCTGACATCGCTCTTCCCTCCCATGCAGGAAGAAAACAGAACCGCCGTGGGTAAGAGCAAAAGGAAGGTCAAAAGCAGCGCCGTAAAGCGCCGGATTTTCTGTTTTTTCATGTTTTTTCCTTTCCGAAAATAAATTTCTCTTTGAAATTTCGGTCAGCGCTCCAACAGCTTCGGTCGTCCCGCCAGAGAAAAGAGGAACACGACCGTTACAAAAAGCACACCCTTTACAATTTGGAGATACCAGCTCCCGGTGACGAAAATATTCATAAAAGCATCCAGAAACGCCATGCTGAACGCTCCCAGCATTGCCGCGTACATCCGGGAGCCGGGACCGCCGCTCATCTTCATTCCGCCAAACACCAATGCAATCAGCATGTTCATACCGACGGAGGAGCCGGAGGAAGCGGACAGCGTCGGCGTTTCCACCGCCATGGCAAACGCCGCAAGCCCGATGCCGATACCGGCAAGAGCAAACGACAAGACGGTCAGCGGCTTTGCGCGGATTCCCGAAAGATAGGCGCAAAGCGGGTTTCCGCCGAGAAACTGTTGACGTCTGCCGACGGGCAACAGATAAAATACCACACAGCAGAACGCTTCAAATCCCACGAGCAGCAGCACCCGGAAGCCGGTCTGATTGAGTCCGGAAACCATGGAAAGCGGTACCGACAGCGACGCATTGGTGCCGAGTGAACTGAGAATCAGTGTAGACGCCGCCTGATACACGTTCATCATTACGATGGTCATAATGAATACCGGAAGATTGAAAAACGTGGCAAGCAGTGCATTGAGCACGCTGAGCAGAATTGCCGTCAGAAATGTGACCGCAAGCATCAGAAACAGGTTTCCCGTCTGCCTCGCGACCAGCGCCCCCAGCAGTGCGCTGACCAGCATATTGGCGCCGAGGGAAAGGTCGAAGGAGCCGGAAGTAAAAATAAACGTTGCGCCTGTTGCGACCAGTGCCACCGGGGTCGCGTTGGAGACAACCACCGAAAAGCCGATTCCCAGATCATAGCCCCGGACGGCGGCAGCGATCAGATAAAAAATTCCGAGAAGAACACAGGCGATCACGGGAATCAGACCGACCAGCACCTCTGCCCGACGGGCGCGTTTCCGTCTTTCCTCCAGCCTTATCTGCCCGGTTTGCAAAGCTTCCCCCTGCAAATTCATAGCCTCTTGTTTCCTTTCTTTCAGATCATATACCGGATAATCTTTGCGTCATCCAGATCAGGGCTTCTCGGAAATTCCTTGGAAATGCGTCCGTTTTTCATAATCAGCAACCGATCCGACATTCCGATCAGCTCCGTCAGTTCTTCCGAGATCATCAGGATGGTTTTTCCCTCTTCCTTCATCCGCCGCATCAGCTGATACATGGTTTGCTTGACTCCGATATCGATTCCCCGCGTCGGGCAATCCAGAATCAGGATTTCGGAGCCTGCCCCGATCCATTTTCCGAAAACGACCTTCTGTTTGTTTCCGCCGGACAGCTGAAACACCGGCTGATTCATGGAGACGCACTTGATCTTCATGAAATCAATCTGTCGGCGAACATATTTCTTCTCCTTCCCCGGCAAGACCCAGACGCCTCCGGCGGAAAACAGCGGAATTCCCGCGATGGCAATGTTCTGCCGAATGGAGGCTCCGGTGCAAAGCGATTCCGTATCCCGATCCTTGGCGACATAGCCGACCTTTTGCGCCATCGCCTGTGCCGGGCGATGCAACGGCTCCCCGCGCACCAGCACCTCTCCGCCATCCGGTCGGACAGCACCGTACAAAAGCTTTCCCAAAAGATGCATACCGCAGTCGGAGAGTCCTCCGATTCCAAGAATTTCCCCCTCATAAGCGCAGAACGAGACCTTCTGCACCCGGTCGCCGCAGGACAGTTCTCTCGCCTCCAGCGCAACCTGCTCCCCGCGCGACGGAAGCGGATCGGTGCGGTAATATTCCCCGCGCATTTCCCTCCCGATCATTGCGGTGCGAATCTGATCCGGGTCAAATTCCTCTTTCTCAAAAGTCCGGATAATCTTTCCGTCCCGCAAAACCGTTAAGGTATCGCACCTTTCGGTGATTTCCTCCAGATCGTGGGAAATAAAGACCACTGCGCCGCCGGACGCCTTCATCCGTTCCATCAATCCGTAAATGATCTCCCGTCCCTTTTGCGAGAGCGCCGTGGTGGTCTCATCCACCACCAGAATTTCCGGCTTCCGCATCCAAACCTTCGCAATTTCCAACAGCTTCCGATCCATCATATCCAAGGAAGATGTGATGGCATCCGCCTTGATATGCCCGGCGCCGATGTCATTCAGCGCCTCCTCGGCGGCACGGCGCAGTTCCTTCCCGCGGATCCATCCGAACTGTTTTCCGGAGGGGGACCGGAAAGAGGAAAACTCCTGCGTGCGACACAGAAACAGATTTTCCGCAACGGTAATTCCCGGTACGGTTCCGCTCTCCTGTACGATCATTCCGATCCCGTTTTGCAGGGCTTCCGTCATGGTATGCGGCTCCCACGGCTTCCCGTGAAACAGCATGCTTCCGCTGTCCGCCGGCTGCATTCCGGCAAAAATGGAAGTAACCGTCGATTTCCCGGAGCCGTTCTCTCCGATCAGTCCGCGGATTTCCCCGCGCCGCACCGTCAGATTCACGCGATCCAATGCCGTAACTGGTCCGAACGTCTTTGTCATATTCCGGATTTCAAGAAGAATGCTCCCGCTCTTTTCCACTTTTGCTTCTTCCTTCATGCCGCACCCCTTTTCCGGTTTTTCGGATTTTTTGCCGATTCTTTTCCATCCTATCTTGACCGGAAACAGCCGTTTTTATACGTGCGCAAAAATGCAAAACCGTTTTCTGAATTTTTGTTCTTTGGCTTTTTTTCTGTGTAAAAAAACAGGAAGGGCGTATCCGTAAAGGGTACGCCCTTCCTGTTTTTTTGAAGGTTCTTTCAAATTCATTCCGCAAACTCGTCCGTGGTCTTTTTAATGATGTGCAGTGTGCAATCCTCAATGGAGTAGCCGAATTCGTTCGGCTTTGCCCAGCGAATGGCGTTGGTGATGATCCGCTGTACCATCGGATGATAGTACGCGGGACGGGTCTCATGTCCGGGCTGGAAGTAAAACACTTTTCCGGCTCCGCGATAGAAGCACGCGCCGGAGCGCATGATGTGGCCGTCCTCAAACCAGCCGCCGAAAATCAGTGCGTCCGGTTGTGGGATGTAGAACGGTTCGCTGTACAGCTCCTCGCTTTCCAGAAGGAAATGATCCGGAATTCCCGCCGCAATCTCATGCCCCGGCATCAGTGTCCAGATGATTTCCTTCTGCTCTCTGCCCCAGCTGAGGTGGCCGTTGGTTCCGACGATGGCGCAGAAGGGCTTGGAGTGATGCGCCGAATGCAGGGCGATGAAGCCCATTTTTCCGGTATACACACGCTGACGGATGCGCTCCACCAGAGCATCGTCCACCTCCCGGTGTGCCATGTGTCCCCACCAGAGAAGCACATCCGTGGAGTTCAGCACCTCTTCCGGAAGTCCCTGCTCCGGCTCATCCAGCGATGCGATACGGACATTCATATCTTCATTTTTGTCCAAAAAGGATTTGATGAAGGCGTGAATACCGTCCGGGTAAAGCTTTTTGACCTCATCATTGGTTTTCTCGTGCCGGAATTCGTTCCACACGGTTACGTTGATTTTTTTCATTTTTCAGTCTCTCCTGTCAGATTTATTTTTTTGTAAACGATATTTATGCATTATTTCAGCTCTACCACGGTAACGCCTCCGTCACCCTCGCCATAGGCGGCAAGCCGAAAGTCCGCAACGCGGGGATCCGATTTCAGATGCTTCCAGAGTGCGTTTTTCAGGGCACCCGTGCCCTTGCCGTGAATCAGGCGAACCTTCCTGAAATTGGCAAGGATGGCTTCGTCAAGGTATTTATCCACTGCCTGCCAGCCTTCGTCGCCCATCCGTCCGCGTAGGTCGATCTCGTCCCGGAAATTCCGGTCGGCGGACAAATGAAACGTGGAAGCATCCTGCTTCTTTTTCCCGCGGATGACCTGCGGCTTCTCTTCAATCAACTGCAGATTGGAAAGCTTGGTTCTGGTTTTCATAATTCCCGCCTGCACCAGAACGGAGCCGTTCCGATCCGGCGTTTCCAGAAGCACGCCCTCTTTGTCAATGTTGACAATATAAACCTTATCTCCGCATTTCAGATCCCGCGGCAGGACATATGCTTCGTTCTTCTTTTCCTCCACGGGGTTGACCGCTTCATCGCTTTCCCGGATTGTCTTCCGGACTGCGCGTCTGGAATCATCCAATTCTTCGGAAAGGCGCCCTGCCTCTTCCGCTTTTTTCGCTTTTTCCAATTGGGCGAACACAAACTCACTGGAGATGCGGGCACTGTCCAGCATCTGCTGTGCTTTCCTGCGGTTTTGTTCCGCTTCCCGTTCTGCTTCCGCAAAGCGGGACCGGATCTGCTTTTCGGCATCCGCCTTGAGCCGCTCGTATTCCGCCTTCAGCTGCAGTGCCTCTTCCTTGGCGCGTTCCGCCTCCAGTCGGGTACGCTCCAAATTGGCGATGGCGTCCTCAAACTGCCTCTGCTCTCCGTTGACATGCGCCTGTGCAAGCCGGATAATATCCTTTGAAAGTCCGAGCTTTTCCGAAATGGCAAATGCGTTGGATTTGCCGGGGGTTCCGATCATCAGCCGGTAGGTCGGGCGAAGCGTGGAAACATCAAATTCGCAGGAAGCGTTCTGTACGCCATCGGTATGCAGTGCATACGTTTTCAGCTCGGTATAGTGGGTGGTTGCCACACACATTGCTCCCTTGCTCCGAACCGTTTCGATGACGGCAACGGCAAGTGCCGCGCCTTCTACAGGGTCTGTTCCCGCGCCCAGCTCGTCAAACAGGCACAGAGAGCGGTCGTCCACCTCCTCGGTCACGCGGACAATGTTTACCATATGCGAAGAAAAGGTGGAAAGGGACTGTTCGATGCTCTGCTCATCCCCCAAGTCCACAAGGATTCTATGAAACACGCAGACCGAGGAGTCCGGCTCCGCAGGAATATGCAATCCCGCCTGTGCCATCAGCGAAAGCAATCCGACAGTTTTCAGCGTGACTGTTTTTCCTCCGGTATTGGGACCGGTAATAATCAGGGTATCGTAGGCTCCGCCAAGCCGGATGTCGGTGGGTACCACCTTTTTCGGGTCGATCAGCGGATGCCGTGCACGGTGCAGATTCAGCTCCCGCCGGTCGGAAAACACCGGCTCACATCCCCTCATCCGTGAGGACAGCTCGGCGCATGCGAAGCAGAACGCCAGCTCTGTGATGTTGTAATAGTTCAGGCGCAGAGATTCGGATGCCGCTCCGACCTCGGAGGAAAGCGCAAACAGAATCCGCTCGATCTCGTGCTCTTCCCTGGACTGCAGAACCCGCAATTCATTGTTTGCATCGACGATCGCCATCGGTTCGACAAAAATGGTAGCCCCCGAGGAGGAGGTGTCGTGAATCAGTCCCTTCAGGTCGTTCTTGCACTCCGCCTTGACCGGAAGCACGTACCGCCCGTTGCGGAGCGTGACCAGATTTTCCTGAAGGATTTTGGAATAGGAGCCGTTGATATAGTGCTGCAAGGTCTCCTTGATGCGGTTATTTGCCTCCCGGATTTTACGCCGCAGATCCGCCAGTTCCCGGCTTGCTTCATCTGCGATCATATCCTCCGCAAGAATGGAGCGGGTAATTGCTTCCTCCAGATGTCTGTTAGGCAACAGACGCGCGAACCATTCGTCCAGCGTCGTATCAAATGGCTTATTTACCTTGCTGTAATCCGCCATACCGCGGGCGGCACGCAGAACGCGGGCAACTTCCAAAAGTTCCCTCGTGGAAAGCATCGCTCCCTTGACCGCGCGTTCACAGGCGTCGGAAACATCCGCCACCGAGCCGAACGGCGGCAGTCCCTTGGCATCCGTCAGACGCTTTGCATCCGTCGTCCGGCGAAGTCGACGGCGGATTTCGGTCTCATCGTCCGACGGAAGCAGGCACATGGCTTTTGCCCGCGCGCCCTCAGTCTGGGCGCACTCCGCAAGCATCCGGCGGATTTTATCAAACTCCAATGTTGTCAATGTCTTTTCCGAAAAACTCATGATTTTTTCCCTTCATGCGGCGCTTTCGCACTTTGCATAGCACTTCGCATGGTCTCATAAAAATTCAAAGAATCAAAGCCCCGCCCCAGATGCGACAGCAGATAGGTCTCCGCCGCCTTGGAAAAGCTCTGGCGCTCCTCCTCTGAGTGAAGCTCAAACGAAAACAGCCGTGCGAGCGGTGCCGAAATGCAGTAACGCAAAGCAGCTGTGACCGAAGGTGATACCGGGCAGAGGATTTCTGCCTCCCGCAGGTCATCATAATAGGTGCTCCCCGCCGGCTGCTTTTCTTTCCCTCCGTGTCCGTGAAGGCATTCGGGGCAAAGAAGCGCACCGTTCATGACATCCAGATAAAACAGCTCCGCTTCCGTCTTCCCGCATTCCGCGCACCCGGAAAGATCCGGGGTGTACCCGGACATTGCGGCGGCGCGAAATTCAAACGCTCCCTTGACAATCTCCTGCGGCCGCAGGTTTCCTGCAATGACGTGCAGGGAATTGAGCAGCATCCGGAGCATCTCCTCCGCCGCTTCCCCTTCGTCCGTCAGTTCAAAAGCAACGTCGCACAGATATGCCGCAAGATCCAGCCGGTCGATGTCTGTGCTCAGCTCATAAAATGTACGGATCGGAGAGCCGCCGCGGAGGATGTTGAAGTCCCCCCGCCGGTAATATTCAAAATTTGCATACGTATAAAGCTGGCTGATGGCTGACTGCTCACTCCGCAATGAATGGCTTCCCTTGGAAAGGATGGAAATCCGCCCTTTTTCGGCAGTCAGCACCGAAAGATAGCGGTCATGATCGCCGGTATCCCGGACACGAACCACCACACCGTCCACTGTCTCCTGCCGCATACGGTCATTCCTCCGTATAGCCGAAATCCAGAATGCCTCTCTGGCTGTCCCGCCAGTTCTCCTTGACCTTGACCCACAGATTGAGGTAGACCGGAACGCCCAGAAGCTTTTCCAGATCCTCTCTGGCATAGGAGCCGATCCGTTTGAGCGTCTCCCCGTTCCTGCCGACCAGGATTCCCTTGTGGGAAGCTTTCTCACAGAAGATTTCCGCGCGGATTCGCACGAGTCCCTCTTCTTCCCGGTATTCCTCCACCACGACGGCGACGCCGTGCGGGATTTCTTTATCCAGCGTACGCAGAATCTTTTCACGGATAATCTCCGATGCCATCTGCAATTGGGGCTGGTCGGTAATCATGTCCTCTTCGTAAAACCACTCTCCCTCGTGCAGCAGTTTTGCGCACTCCTCCATCACCTCGTCCACCGCACGTCCTTTTTTGGCGGAGACGGGAACCACCGCAAAAAAGTCAAACAGTGCGGCATAGGCGACAATGGTCTCGGCAATCTGCTCCCGGCGGTAAAGATCCACCTTGTTCAGCACCAGAATCGCCGGCGTTCCGGAACGCTTCAGATAGGAAATGATTTGTTTTTCCACGTCGCCCGGAGCAAATCCGGCGTCCGCAACCAGCAAAACCGCGTCGCTATCCTGCATGGTACTGTTGGCGACCTTGACCATGTAGTCGCCCAGACTGTTGCGCGGTTTGAAAATTCCCGGCGTATCCAGAAATACAAACTGATCTTCCCCGCGCGTTTCGATTCCGGCAATCCGCCCGCGGGTGGTTTGCGGTTTATTGGAAACAATTGCGATCTTTTCTCCGAGAATGGTATTGAGCAAGGTGGACTTTCCGACATTCGGACGTCCGACAATGGAAATAAAGCCTGTTCTTTTCATCAAAAACCAAAATCCTTTTCTATATTCTCAGTTCCCGCCGAAGAAAGTGCGCAGGCTCTCTTCCTTCGCGTTTGCACGGTCTCCCGTTTGCAGGTTTACCACGCTCAGATAGGTGATCCGACCGCCGACCGGTTCCGCGACCGCCATACAACGATAGCGTCCGTCCGCAAAATCCGCCTGCCAGTAAATATCCACGACGATCTCATGCGACGGGTCGTTCGGATCCGTCACCGTATGCTCCTGTGTCTTTCCGCGGTATTTCTCCAATTCAGAGAGAAAAAAGCCTTCGGAGCGCTCCGTGAGCGCGATCAGTACATCATCTGTCAGTTCCGGGCGGGAATCGGAATGCTCCCGGATGTAGTCCCGGATATGAAAAGCGCTGAGCGGACCGAAAATGGCAAGAAACACTGCGATACAGATGAGAAATGTAATCAGACGGACATTGCGGGTAAAAAAGGTCTCGGTCTTTCCTGCCGTATCCTCCGGCACACCCGTATGCCGATTTCGCATGTCTTCAGTCCTCCGAGCGGACGGAAAGCCCCAGAAGATCCATGATCTCCCGCTGACGGCGGCGCATATCCGCTTCGTCCTCGTCTCCCGTCTCGTGGTCATACCCCAGCAGGTGGAGCATGGAATGCACTGTCAGAAAAGCAATTTCCCGCTCGGTGCTGTGTCCGTATTCCTCCGCCTGAATCTGCGCCTGTTCCAGAGAAAGGACAATGTCTCCGAGCATTCCGACCAGCTCATCCACCGCAGGCTCTCCCTCTGTACCGTCGTAATCGAACAGTGGGAAGGACAGCACATCGGTCGGGCGATCCAGGTTCCGGAACTTCCGGTTCAACTCGCGGATGCCCTCATTGTCCGTAAAGGTGACCGACACCTCCGCCGGATTTCCGTACTGCTCGTAATCCAGCGTTGCTTCAATGGCGCGGCGCACCAGCATCTTGATCCGGTAGGTCAGCGGCAGCTTGTCCTGTTTGTTTTCAAAATCAATTTTCAGTTGCATTTTTCTATTCATTTTCCCGCATCCTTTCGGTGTTGGAGTTCCCGGCTTGCCCGGAAGCGCTGTCCCGCGGAGGAATGGCGCTCGGACTCCCGCCGGAGCTGTTCCCGGTCATATTTTTCGTATGCCTCAATGATCTTCTGCACCAGACGGTGACGTACCACGTCGCGACCGGTGAAATAATGAATTCCGATGTCCTCGATTCCGGAAAGAATCCGTACCGCGGCGGAAAGCCCGCTCTTCTGCCCGCGCGGCAGATCGGTCTGGGTCAAATCTCCGGTCACGACTGCCTTGGAATTGAAGCCAAGGCGTGTGAGGAACATCTTCATCTGCTCCGGCGTGGCGTTCTGCGCCTCGTCCAAAATGATAAAGGAATCGTCCAACGTTCTGCCCCGCATATATGCCAGCGGAGCAATTTCGATGGTTCCCTTTTCCACCAGCCGCTGGTAGGTCTCCACGCCAAGCATCTCATAAAGCGCGTCATAGAGGGGGCGGAGATAAGGGTCGATTTTGCTTTGCAGGTCTCCCGGCAGAAATCCGAGCTTCTCTCCGGCCTCGATTGCCGGGCGGGTCAAAATGATCCGGCTGACCTGCTTTTCCCGGAGTGCACGAACCGCCATCGCCACGGCAAGAAAGGTTTTTCCGGTTCCCGCCGGTCCTACGCCAAGAACAATGGTATTCTTGCGGATGCTGTCCACGTACTGCTGCTGCCCGACGGTCTTCGGTTTGACGGGCTTGCCGCGGGTAGTCACGCAGATGCAGGAATCCGCCAGCGCAGCAAGCTCTTTTTCCTGTCCCGCCGCTACCATATCCATGGCATACTGCACTGCCTGATCGGAAATTTCCTCCGTTTTGGAGGCAAGACCGCGAAGATAGGAAACGCATTCCGCGGCGGCATTGACCGCCGCTTCATCCTCGCCCTCTATGACAATGGAATCTCCGGACTCGCTTTCCCGGTTTCGCAGAGCGACCGAAAAGCGCTCCTCGATCTGTTTTGCGTGGCAGTCAAAGCTGCCGAATATTTTTGCCGTGGCATCCGTGCGATCCATAGAAACGGTTCTGCGATTCATGTAGCTCCTTTCAGGGGGTTCCGACAATTTCAAATTCCGATTGTTCCGCGATGTTTTCAATGCAGTACAGCGTGCATTCCAGCGTCATTGTGTCCTCCGAAAGCGTGGTAACGATCCGCTTCTGCAACAGCTGTATCTCCTGACTCAGAGAGGAAAGGTACGCGGTCAATTCCGCATACGCCGCGTCCGCCGCCTCTTCGGGAGTCCGTGTGGCCGACTGCATCTCATACGGATATGCCACCGACCTCGTCAGAAAGAACGGAAGGCGATGTAATCCAACCGTGGAAAAATCCATATCCTTCTCTATTATATCACAGGTACTGTCTCCATTTCCACCCTTTTTGAAAATTTTTAACGAAAAATCAAAGAAACGAAGAAATATTTCCCGCACCTCCGGCTTGCCGTAGACCTTTTTTTCGGCATTCAGTTTGATCTCGGTACGAAAGACACGTTCCGTTCGTGCCATCACCTTCCCCGCAGCGCGGGTATAGCGATAACCTTCCGTATTGCTGTCGTAAATACCACTGACCAACAGGTCTCCCTTCCTGACCGCCTGCCCTGCCTGCACGACGCTGTTGCCGCGATACAGCTCCAGATATTCGATCTGACCGTCTGCCGTAGCAACCAGATTTGCGGGACAGCCGGAAGCGTTCCCTGCTCCGGGAAGCTCCCGTTCCACCACCTGCACCCGCGCGACGGTGCCGTCCAAATACACCGACATCCAGCCGATCCGGTCGGAACGGATCAGAAATGCCGCTTCCAATGCTTCCGTCCGGATGTTCGGAATATAAGAACCGATTCCGAAGCCGCATTCCCGCAGTTCCGAAAGAATCTCGGACTGCGGTACCGTTTCGTTTCCGGAAACCTCAATGTCCCAGACGAACCGCCCCGAAAGCCACAGGAGCAATACCGCAACCACGCCGCCCAGCACCAGACCGAACCGTTTCCGGAGTGCAAACAGTCGCGGCGGAATGCCGCAGAAGCCGATACAACACAGTCCGATTCCGCACTCCGCGCAAAGCCGGAGCAGGCGGTGCGCAGTCGGAAGCGTGCAGAGAAAGCGGATGCCTCCGTCCGCCGTATTGCAGAAATCCGTATAGGTCAGTCCGTTCCGAAGGCAGAGATCCAGCACCGCAGTGCGCATTTCCGCGGTTGCGTACAGGCGTTTCCCACCGAAGAAAAAAAGAGGCAGATTCATACGCCCTCCTCCGTGCAAGCGATGGAACGGATCTGTCCCTCCACTGTAACGCAACCCGAGGAAAAGGAAGCACACCAAAGCCCTTCTCCGGTCACCTCCAGCGTTTTCCGTCCGACCAAAAGCAAAATCCGATCCGGCGCATAGGAAAGGATCCGGTGGCAACCGTATACCGTTGCACCGTGACCGCCTCTCCACAAAACGGTTCCGGAAAACGGAAGCCCCTGCGCTCCGCGATACCGCTGTGCCATCCGTCTGCACAAAGAGCGGCGATCGCGATTTTTTCCAGACTCCATACGATTTCCTCCTGTCATAAAACGAAAATTTTCCGAGTAATCTGAAAAAAGAACCCGCTTCATTTTATGCAAGGAGGAAAAATCCGATGCCTTTTCCAGAAAAATCACAGCTCCGAGTCATTCCGACCCCGGGGCAGACCGTGTTCTGTCTGTTCGGTGTTTTCTGCCTTGCCCTGCTTCTTCGGAACTCGGAAATCGCGATCGAATATATTACAACCGGTCTGCGCCTTTGCGCCCGTACCGTGATCCCGTCGCTGTTTCCGTTCATGGTGCTGTCCGATTGGATCCTCTCCGCCGGTATGGGCGGCGCCCTCTCCCGCACACTGACGCTCCCGCTGCGGTATTTGTTCGGACTGCCGGAAGCCGGGTGTTACGCGGTTCTGCTCGGAATGCTCTGCGGCTTTCCGGTCGGAGCGCGCTGCGCCGTCAGCGCCTATGACCGGGGAGAGCTGACGCGGGAGGACTGTGAGCGCGTGCTGACCTTTTCCAATGTTCCCTCCTCCGCCTTTCTCATCAGTGCCGTCGGGGTATCACTCTGGAATAACCGGAAATTCGGGATCGCGCTGTACCTGACCGTGCTGAGCGTCTCCGTGGGAATCGGCATCTGCGGGAACCTTTTCCGGAAGAAAAAAAGAAAAAGCAGCACACTGCCGCCTCCTGTTTCCCGCGCCGTTCCCCTGCACCTTCCCGCCGCAACCGCGTTTACCTCGTCGGTTCGCGCGGCGACGCAAAGCATTCTGCTGGTTTGCGCCTATGTCCTCTTTTTCTCGGCACTGATCGGAACGCTCGGCAGGTTGTTTTCCGCACTGCATCTCTCTTCCCGCACCTCCGCCGTGCTTTTTTCGTTCTTTGAGCTTTCCGGCGGCATGGCACACGCCGCCGCGCTGGAGAATACCGCCTACGCCGCCCGCCTGTGCGCCTTCGGTGCAGGTTGGTCGGGGCTGTCCGTTCATTGTCAGGTCATGTCCGTCTGCGACGGACGGGGACTTTCCTTCCGCGGCTATTTCCTTTCAAAACTGGTTTCCGGAGTTCTTTGCGTCCTGCTCTTTTCCCTCCTTCTGTATCTTTTCCCGGCGCTTCTCATCCCCGCCAGCGGGTGCTGAAAAAGGAAATAAGAAAACCGCGTTCCGCCGGAAGGTTCCTATAAATCTTACAGAAACGGGCGGGCTGACCCTGCCAGGATTTGCCTGCTTCCTACCGGTTTGATGGAAAATCGGGGTGTTTGTGCGACACCGGAAAAATGTTTTTCATTACGGCATTTTTAAACTCCGATTTGACGTTCTTTCCGACATTACAAAACAATAATTTTCATTCCGTTCCGGCTTTTGTTGGGTGAAAAAATCTCTTCTTTCTCGTAGGGGCGGGGTCTACCCGCCCGTCCTAAGAAACCTGCACAACCATCCCGGCGGCATCCACCCCGCCGGATTTTGTTTTCCTCTTGCATCGCGGTAAATCGAATCGCAAGAACGGCGGTCATTGGTACCCCTGTCCGACGCACCGCAAAATCCGCACAAACGGGCGGGTTGACCCCGCCCCTACGGTTTTGGCGGAAGTCGGAACGCTTGCGCAACGCCGGAAAAATGCTTTTCATTGCAGTATTTGTTCGGCTCCTGCCGGGCGAAAAAATCCCTTTTGTCGTTCCGTTTCCGGCTTCTGCTGAACAAAAAATCTTTTTTATGCCCGTAGGGGCGGGGTCTGCCCGCCCGTTCTAAAAATTTTTAGCAGTATAAAAATACAGGTAGCAAAACGCAGAAAGACCTTATTTCGCCGGAATGTTCGTACAATTTTAATACGGACAGAATCATCCATTCCGTTCGGAAAGCCGGAAAATCCGTTTCCCCTTCCGTTCGGCATAACGAAGCATTTCTGCGGCACCGCCGAAGGATCGTGTAACATAGCAAACCAATCCGTCACAGTTATCCACCATCCAGCGATTCCGTGCCGGAATGGCAAACTGCGGCAAGACCGTTTCCAGTGGCGGATAGACGGATGCGTCATAGAAGGAGGAGAGATCGGCGTTTTCTTTAAGATACGGCAGAACAAGAACCGCGCGAATATCCGGATGTTTTTTGCAAGCATTTCGGACTTCTTCTGCCGCAAGCCTGTCAAAATTCCCGTAGCCACCGAGATAGAATTCGGTTGCCCCCTCCCGAATCAGCGTTTCAATCGTGTTTGCTAACGCCGCCCGCAGATTGCCGCTTCCTATCGTGTCACCATGCCCGCAAAATGTGATTTTCATTATTTTTTCCTCAAAAAAATATTATAGATATACAGTATATCTATACAGAACATTGTATCACAATTTAACAATAAAATAAATATACAATATATCCAAACAAGAGGAAACAAATATGGCAATTAAGAGTGTATCAATAAGAATCGAAGAGGAAATGCTTGAAAAATTAGGTTATATAGCAGACTACGAAGGAAGATCGGTAAACAGCCATATTCTCGTGTTGATTCGAGAAAACATCAAAAATTTTGAAAGCCACAACGGTGAAATTGAAGAAACAATCCGACCGGATGTGAATGTAAAACCGGCACGCAAAAAGAAGACAGACGAACGCTAATGAAAATTCTTCCACATCCGGGATGTCCCTATAAAATCCGCACAAACGGGCGGGCAAACCCCGCCCCTACCGGTTTGAAGGAAAATCGGGTGTTTGTGCAACGCCGGAAAAATGCTTTTCATTGCGGTATTTTACCGGTTCATGCTGGGAAAAATCCCATCTACACATTGCGCGTCTGGCTTCTGCCGGGCGAAAAAATCTCCTCTAGCCTGTAGGGGCGGGGTTTACCCGCCCGCGCCTAAGGAACCTGCACAACCATTCCGGCGGTATTTCCCCGCCGGATTTATTTTTTCCTTGCGATGCGGTGAATCGAACAATCGGATGCGCTTGTTGGTACCCCTCTCCAGCGTGCCGCAAAATTCGAACAAAACGGGCGGGCAGACCCTGCGCAGGCTTTGCCTGCTTCCTACCGGTTTGATGGAAAATCGGGGTGTTTGTGCGACACCGGAAAAATGTTTTTCATTGCAGTATTTGTCCGGCTCCTGCCGGGCGAAAAAATCCCTTTTGTCGTTCCGTTTCCGGCTTCTGCTGAACAAAAAATCTTTTTTATGCC
>CAKSPO010000012.1 GCA_934481515.1 uncultured Eubacteriales bacterium | reverse complement strand
GAGCCTGTTGCTCCGCGCCGCCCTTCCACTGTTTCGGATGCTCAGTGAACTTCCGAAAGAATCAGGTCAATATCTCCGATGCCGAACAAATGACCGATCAGCTCCAACGTCAGCTTCGTTTCCGCATCCGGATGCTTTTCATAATAGGCATGAAGCGCCGTCTTAAGTTCTTCCGCCTCGTCCCGTTCCTCGTTTTTCTCGACCAGCTCACTCAATTCAAACGGGTCTTCCGTGATTTTCCCGTTTTCGTCTATCAGCGTTTTCCGCAGACTGTCAGCCACCGCGTGCGACGCCATCAGCGTTTCCACTGCGGAATCGGCGCTTTCCAGAATTCCGTTTTCGCCGAACAGCGTCTTGTTGTGCTCCGGATCATTGGAATGATCCCTTGCTTCCATGGTAACGGTGAGAATCCGGTTGATCGCAGCGGCTTCTTTTTCATATTGCGCCTCGTCCATCTCATTATGCGCCATATAACCGAACAGATTGGAAAGCAGTGAAGCGCTGGTTCCTGCATATTTTTCCGGAACGGAATAGCTGTTCATCAGCCGCTTCGGCGTCACATAAACCTCAATCATTCCCGCCGTCTGCGGATTGATTCCGCGAATCAGCTCTACAATCTCCGCTTCATCCGGCTCTTTGTCGGAACGGCTCATCGTGTCGATCACCTTGACCAGCTGCGCCACTGTTTCGAACGTATTCTCATAAGCCGTCTTTCCGTCCTTGGTATTTTCCGTAGCCTTATCTGCCAGCTGACTTGCCGTTGCCATATCAATGCCTGCGGACTCGCGCACCTTTTCGGATTGCAGAACCGCCTTGAATAGTCCTGCCGTCTGCTTTTCCCCGACCGATTCCGTAGACGACATGGTATCCAGAATTGCCCCGACCTGACCGGCAATCTCGGCAATGTTAATCTTCTCGCTTTTCGAAAGCTTTTGCATGAGCTCTCCCGCAGTTCCGAAAATCTGCTCAATTGCCGCAGATTCCCGCAAAACGGTGGAAGAGTTAATCCGCGAAGCAACCCGCCGGATCTCTTCCTTCGGTGTCAGCAGCTGATCCAGCGTCACCAAAACCGAGGTTTTCTTTACCTGCTCCGCAGAGGAGAGGCTGGCGGTCATATGGACAATGGAATCCGACAAATCCGCATCTATCGTAAGAGAAGACAGGCGATCCAATATCTCCTTCTGCTCTTTTTGATTCAGAATCACAGAAAACGCAGAAGAAATAATCTCCGAGCTGCTTTGCCGGAAGGCATCCGCCTCCGGCTTTTCCTGTGCCAATTCCGAAAGCCGCATCGTTACTCCGGCAAGAATGGCAGCGCCGGTCTTTGCCAGCTCCTCCTGCGTCATTCCTTCATAGATGGTTCCGCGGAACAAATCCGCCCTCCTGCTGTCGGCAAGCGGCTCCGTTTTACATACGGCCGCTGACGCCTGCTCGGTTGCGCGCTCCGTCGAGAGTGCATACACCGCAAAGAAGGCGCGCACCTTTTGTCCGTCAATCTCTTTTGCACTGTACCGGTCAACGATATCGGTGACCATACTCACGGAATAACAATCCAGGATGGATGCATCTACCGCAACACCGAGTGCATCAAACTGACCGGAAAGCAAATCCGTAACCGCTTCTATCCGGGCTGTCGCAGAAAGTGCCCCGACGCCCCGCAGTCCCTCCGCTACATTGTCCAGAAAGTCCGCATAAGCGTCGTCCATATTCTCCTTGATTCCGAGCGTTGCAGCAACCGCACGCAGACCAATGTTTGTCATTGCCGGAATGGTCACCTTCATGCTCTCATTGGAGCCAAGCTCCGCCACGAGCGCACTCATCAATCCCTCTTTCCCCAGCGCGGAAACCAGTGCCTCCTGGTCTCCGAGCGAGGCAAATACATTCTCCCGGATCAGAACTACCGCAAGATTCCCCACTGTGCGCAAATCTGCGCGGATCGCCTGCAGCTTCGGCGCATCCTCATGGATAATCTCCATCAGCAATTCCATGAATTCATCAAACATCCCGCTCTCATCCAAGCGGAAAACGTCCGCATCAATCCCCATAAAGGGCTGGTCGTTCATCCATTTGTCGGTCGCACTGTAGAGCAATTCTCCCGCGATTGCCGGCAGCATGTCGGAGTCTTCAAAGGCATTGACAACAGAAAGAATCGCTTTCGCCTGCGCCTCACCATAATGGCTCAGATCTCCGCTTTCGGTCAGCCGATAAATATTGCAGACCAGATTTGCCGTGGAGGAAAGCTCCGTTTTCAGCTCGGTCTTCTCCCCCTTGACTTGGAACGTAGAGGAAACCCGCGAAAGGGCATCTCCGCCGACAGCACGGAAAGCCTTCACAATCCCGTTTTCATTCAGCGGGGTCACCCACGCTTCCATCACCTCGTCCACCGATGCCTGCGTATCTTCGTCCAGAATTTTGGACTCCGCAACCGCATCTCTGACCACCGGTGCCATCTCTGCATATGTAGAAACAGGAATCAGCCACACAACAGCAATCATCAACGCCTGCAATGCAGAAAGCAGGATTGTACGCCCGGCACGAAAAGAGCTGTTCTCGTCCTGCCGACGCATCTTTTGTCCGCAAAGCAGGATGACCAGCAAATAAACAATCCAGGAAAGAAATCTGTATGCCATAAAGCATACCGCAAGCAATACCGGAGTGGCAATTGCAGAGGCACAACCAACCACCACCTCCTGCAAGGTGACGGACTCCTGAAAGAGCTGAATCGCCATCTCACTGCCCGGCACATTTGCCTGCAAAAACGGAATCAACCAACTCTGGATTACACCGTCATCCATGATGCTGTTCCGCGCAATCAAAACCGTGACAATGGCCAGAACCAGACTGACAACCGTGCCGATAAAGCGCAGTCTGGTCTTGCTCAGACGGCGAATCAGCAAAGCCCATCCAACCGTCGCCAAAAGGAAAGCAAAAAAGCCAATCGTCAATATTGTACTACTCATAAAAACGCGCTTCCTTTCCGGGAAAAATTCCGAAAGTTTGCAAAATCATACATAATAATTATATCACAGAATGCATACTCTGTCAAGAGTTTACCGCAAATTCCGCTTTTCCGCAGGGTTCCTGCGGCTTACGGCATCCGAATCCACCGATTTGCAATCACAAATCAAATTTCATCGAAAAAATTGTTTCAAAGGCATTTCTCAAACGACAAAGCAGAAAAGAGCAATCCATATCCGTCGTCCTGATGTGCGGATAAATTCATCCTGCTGTAAAAAATCAACGGGCTGTGAAAAACGAATGCTTTTCACAGCCCGCTCCGATTGCTTTTCCCGGTATTTTTTACGTCATACCGAATCCTCCGAAGGTTTCACTCCCGGATTCCGCTCCCTTTCGATGCCTCACGCAAAAAACTTACGAAATGCACTGAATGTTTTTGGCTTCGGTCACAGGCAAATTCGTCTCGCCCCGCCCTCACAGCCGCTTCCGGGAATCAACGAACCTGCACAAATCCGATCTTTTTCTGCACCTTGGAGAGCGTGCGGGAAGCATAATAAGAAGCTTCCGCGGCACCGCGCTTCATCTGCGCTTCCAGCCCTGCTTTGTCGGAGAGAAAATCCGCATACCGCTGCTGCAAAGGAGCCAGCGCATCTGCGGCAGCCTCTCCCACCGCCATCTTGAACTCTCCGTATCCGACGCCGGAAAACTCCCGTTCAATCTCCTCTATGGTCTTTCCGGTGAAGCAGGAATAAATGGTCATCAGGTTGCTGACACCCGGCTTCTTCTCCTCATCATAACGGACCTCCGCCTCGGAATCGGTGACAGCCTTTTTGAATTTGGAGATAATCGCATCCTTGCGATCCAGAATATACACCACCGCATTCTGATTTTCGTCCGACTTGCTCATTTTCTTCGACGGATCCGTCAAAGACATAATCTTTTTTCCGTGCTTGGGAATCAACGGCTCCGGAAGCGTAAACAAATCCGGATATATCTGATTGATCCGGGAAGCGATATCCCGGCAGATTTCCACATGCTGCTTCTGATCAATCCCGACCGGAACCACATCCGACTGATACAACAGAATATCCGCCGCCATCAAAACCGGATAGGTAAACAATCCGGCGTTGATATTGTCCGCATGCTTTGCACTCTTGTCCTTGAACTGCGTCATCCGGGAAAGCTCGCCAAACATGGTAAAGCAGTTGAGAATCCATGCAAGCTCGGCATGTTCATGAACCATGGACTGCACATAAAGCGTATTTTTCTCCGGATCCAAGCCGCATGCCAGATACAGAGCCAGCGTTTCATAAGTGCGCCTGCGCAAATCCGCAGGAACCTGCCGCACGGTAATGGCGTGTTCATCCACAACGCAGTAAAAGGTTTTAAACCGATCCGAATATTCCGCAAAATTCCGAAGCGCCCCAAGATAGTTACCGATGGTCAGATTCCCGCTGGGCTGAATTCCGGAAAAGCATATTTTCTGTTCTCCAAACATTGTGACAATCCTTTCGAGAAAATCAAAATAATACAATATCACACCGCGACGAAACCGCCGCGGCGTGATTTTTCAGTTCTGTTTATTGCGGCAGATAGCCGTAAGCCTGCAACCACTGATAATAAATGGCATACGGAGAGGAATAATAAACATTCTTCTCGGAGAATTTCTTGTCAATCACAAGGTCGTCCGGATTATCGGTTGTATCCTCGATGTTGTTCAGAATATTCAGCTTCTCCACATGGGTCATTTGCTTCATCCGGTTCAGAAGTCCGCGGAAATCTCCCTTGATTACCCCATTCTTGACCAGGTTCTGCAATTCCCTGGAACTGGCAATGGCATTGTTGCTTGCTACAGACTGAGAACTGAGCAGTTTTGCCATCGCATTGACCAGCTTCTCAAAGTTGTTGTAGTTTCCGGCAGCCGCACTGGATTCCAGCAAAGCAATCATTTCCGCATTGAGCGTGTTGATGTACTTGATCAACTCCGTGTCCAAATCTCCATAAATCCGGAAATCCGGATCCTTGTCAGCCTGAACCTTCACCGTTGCGGTCTCAGCGGTCTTGCCCTTGGTCGTATACATGTCATCGCCGCCGTTGTAGTGAATCGTGACCGGATCCACCTTCACGTTCTTCTTCGCTGTTACAGTAATGTAGTACAACAGATAATCCGTCTCGCTGGAAGGATCCAGCACGTAAGACTCATCACTCATAAAGTTCAGGTCGATGACCAAAGACTTCCCTTCTCCGTTCACAATCAGGTTCATGTCACTCTTGCAGTACATCTGATTCCGGAATACCACGTAGGTATAGTAATTCTCCTTGGTGCTGGAAGTCGTATCGGCATAGGAAAGAATGAAATTGGTCTGCTGCTTGTTTCCGTTCTCGTCGTTGCGCTCCTCCGTGTACCATTTTTTCACGGTCTGGAAGAGACCCTCATTCTTGGCAATCTGCGGCAGTGTCAGCTGATTGCAGGTAACCGCATAATTTTCGGTTCTGTTGTAATCCAGCTCAATCAGTCCATAGCTCTTGGACTGCGTTGCAGAAGAGTTGGAGGAAGAGGAGGAGAAAACGACCGTGTTGGAATTCAGCGATTTGGGTGTCACCAAGGTAACAATGGTCAGACCATAGCCGTCCGTTCCAATGTTATCATACTTGAAATCCACCCGAAGACCGACCAGTATCTCTTCTTCTTTGTTGTTCTTGATTTCTGTTCTGGTAGAGCGGGTCACATCCGCAGAGAACGTTCCGGTTCCCTTATTGTTGTATACATAGTACTGATTGACCGTGTTGGTTCCCTGCGTGGTATAGGTTCTGTGAATATACACATCTTTTCCTGCCGTATCGCAGGCGGTCAGCCATTCCTTCAGCACCGCATTCTGAGAGAGCACCTGTTTGCTGTAACCGGATTTATAAGAAAGAAGGTAACCCTCGGAACCGATCACATACTTTACATCCTCGTCAGTTGACGCGGAGGACTCTGCAAAGGATTTCAGATCAAAGCCAAGCAACGGATCCACCAAAGACATACGGTTCTGCTCTTTTCCGCTTTCCCAGATGTCCTCATTCATCCCCGGCGCAGGATAAGCAATAAAAGCGTTTCCGGTTTTGTAAATATCCATCGAATAGCTGTCATTCAGCATGACAACCCGCCCGTCGTCGTCCAGCTTGTAGTTGTTTCCTTTGATTCCATACTGCAACAGGTTGCGGATTTCCGCATTCGTGTTCAGATAGGTTACAATTTCCATACTACGTGCAACACTGACGCTATAGGAGCAGACACCGATCATGCTTCCGTAAATATCTTCTGCGGACGCGGTCGGATACTTCACGGGAACCACATAGTAAGCGGTTCCGTCTTTATCGTAATAGTAAGAGAACCCGTCTGCCTCGGTCTTTACAATGGTTTTGTCCCCGGAAACAAACTTGATGGCGACGGACTTTCCGGAGGTATCTTCCTCCTCGGACGATTTGAAATATTTATGCTCCGCACTCAGGCGGTACTTGTTCAGCTGCAGGTAGGATTCCCGGAAGCTGTCGTTCTCCAACAGGCTCTGGATCTCCATAATCGCCTCGCCGCGGGAGATTTTGGAAGGATCGCTGAGGTAGGTGCCGAACAAAGAAAACTTTCCTCCGTCCTGCGTATAATTCTCCGGATCAATGTTCCAATAGTAAGCCAGATACTGCAGACAATCCTCATAGGTAGCATCAATCGGAAGAACCTTGGAGTTGTCCTCCTGAAGCGCAACCAGATCCAGATACTGATAGATGTAAGGATTGTAGAAAGAATCAATCATGCCGCGTTTGAAATACCCCTGCTGAGAATACCGATCCATGAGAGTCTTGTTCAACAGCATATAGGTATATTCGCCAATGACATTGTTGTTCGGGATTGCGTAAGGGATACCGTCCTTCTTAGCGGCGGAAATCAGCGTGGGAGAAACATACTCCGAAATCTTCTTGGAGTTGTTAGCAAGCTCATCATTCAGCCCGGCAAGCCAACCGTTGTCAATCAGTTCATTGTACATCGTTTCACCGGAAATCAACAGATTCCCGTTCTCATCGGTCAAAGAACCGATGAAAATGATATCCACCTGATTTGCAAGAACCTCCGGATATTTGATGACAACCTGACCGTACTCGTTGCGCTCGGTTTCATCCTCTACCACCGTTCCGGTTTCTCCCGTATCGGTTTCGTCACCGCTGCCGGAGCCGTTGTTGGAACCGCTGCCGGAGTTGCTGCCATCCATCTGCGCCTTACGGGTTTCCTCAAACGCAGAAATCTCCTTTTTCAGGATGTCATAATATTCGTCCGCGGTAAAGTATTTGATAATAAGATTCACCTTATACTTTGCGCGCGTCAAAGAGTTGACCGCATTGTTGATTTCCTTTGCGGTTTTCTCGTCCACTTCCTTTTCACTGACCATCCACATGGTCAGGGTTGTGGCGCTTTTGGATGCAGAATCGGAAATGTTGCTCCTTGCATCATCCTCGGTGCCACTGGAACAAGCCGTCAGGATCACGGAAAAAGCCATGATCAAACACAAAAACAGGCTGACCCATCTTTTTTTCATGCTGAACCCCCCAGAAAAAGCGTTTTTTCACATTTTATAAAACACATCTTATGAAAAAACCTGATATTACGCTTAGATATTTTACACCAAATTCCGCCTTCTGTCAAGTGAATTTTTTGTGACCGGAATTCCGGAATCAGGCATTGTCGCAATCGTCCGTTCGTTTTTTTCAAATCGTTTTCGCTTTCTGCACAAAGTATTACGAATGGCATCTTGCACTTTGCCATATTTTTTGTAATGCCGTACAGAAATTCGTGCTTTTCTTTGTCATAAAAGTACAAATTGACGTGGAATTTAAAAAGCTATACACAAAAGCAGAAAATCCCGAAGCGCAAAGTACTGCGCTCCGGGATTTTTGTGCGCTTTGCAAAAACCGCGCACGCCCGGCAGTCTCTTATTCCATAAAGCCCTTCAGGTGTCTCGCCCGGCTGGGGTGACGCAACTTCCGCAAAGCCTTTGCCTCAATCTGGCGGATCCGCTCTCTGGTAATGTCAAATTCCTTTCCGACCTCCTCCAGCGTCCGGGTTCTGCCGTCGTAAAGACCGAACCGGAGCTTGATGACATGCTCTTCCCGCGGAGTCAGTGTATGGAGCTGCTTTTCCAGCTCCTCCCGCAGAATATTGGTCGAAGTGGCCTCCGCCGGAGAGGGCGTATCGTCATCCGGAATGAAATCTCCGAGATGGCTGTCCTCCTCTTCCCCGATGGGCGTTTCCAGCGACACGGGATCCTGTGCAATTTTCATGATTTCCCGCACCTTGTCCGGAGTCATTCCCATCTTGTCGGCAATCTCATCGGCAGTTGCTTCTCTGCCAAGTTCCTGCAGCATCTGGCGGGAGTAGCGGGACACCTTATGGATGGTTTCCACCATGTGTACGGGAATACGAATGGTTCTTGCCTGATCGGCAATGGCACGGGTAATGGCCTGACGAATCCACCACGTGGCATAGGTGGAAAACTTATATCCCTTGGTGTAATCGAACTTTTCAACCGCCTTCATCAAACCGAGATTGCCCTCCTGAATGAGGTCCAGAAAGAACATTCCGCGACCGACATACCGCTTTGCAATGCTGACCACCAGACGGAGGTTGGCTTCCACCAACTCGTTTTTTGCTTTCTGCGCGTCCTCTTCGTCCCCGGACATCATCCGCTCCGCCAGCTCCTTCTCCCGCTCAGCGGTCAGAAGCGGAACCTTGCCGATCTCCTTCAGATAGAGGCGAACCGGATCGTCAATGGAAAGTCCCTCCTGCTCCAGAATCCGCTCCATGTTCTCACCGGCACCAAAGGACTCTACCTCACTCTCGATTTCGTTCATTTCCTCGTTGGAAATGGCACCGTCAAAAGCGATTCCGTTGTCCTCCAGCGTCTCGTAGAGTTTGTCGATACTGTCCACGTCGAAGTTCATTTCCTCAATGGCTTCGTCAAGGTCGCTTACCGAAAGTTTTCCGCTCTTGCCTTTTTCGATCAGCTCCTCAACATCCACCTTTTTCTCTTCCGGTTCTGTGCCTTCCTCCTCTGTCTCTGCGACGGTATCCTCCGGCTTCAGTTCCTCTTCCTTGCACTCATTCTGCTTCATTACGATCAGCCTTTCCTTTATGTAATTTGCTTTTTTTTCTCAAAAATGCCAGACGAGCGTTCAGATCCGCACCGTCCAGCTGCTCCCGTTGCCGTTCCGACCGGAGCGTTTCCACCGCAGAGCGAAACACATCCGATCCGTTCTGGGTGAGCTGCTGTCTGGAAATCTCCATCTTTTCGATTCTGCCCATTTCATCCGGTGTAAAATCGACTCCCAAAAGCTCCGGGCGGAATCCGTGCTCACTTCGGTGACCTGCCATCACCGCTTCAAACACCTTCCGGTGAAAATCCGTGACAAAATCCTCCGCCGTCAGAGGTATTTCTCCTTTTTCCACCGCGTCCCGATACTCCGCAAACAAAAGGAGTAATCCGAGAACCGCCTCCTCCGCAGAACTCGCCCGCGGATTTTTCGCCGCGTCGGGATTGATCCGGTCACCGAAATTTTTGATTGATGCCTGCGCCTGCCGCGTCTCCTGCTGTACTGCCTCCCGCCGTTTTTTCTGCCGGATCTTTTCTGCCGAGTTCCGCAGAACCTCCACAGGAAGCCCCAACTGTTCGGAAGCACGCTGCAGGTAGACCTCGCGTTCCACCGGAGACGGATATTCCGCAATCACCTCGCAGACCTCTCCCGTTGCCCGGATCCGGTCGCTCCCGGAGGTCAGGTCGTAGCGGGAAAGAATCCGCTCCGTTTTGTACTCGAAGCCGGTTTTGCTTTCGTCCAGCAGCTTGCGGAATGCGGCTTGTCCGAACTTCCGGATGAACTCGTCCGGATCTTTGGCGTCCTTGGTTTTCAGAACCCGAACCTCCATTCCGACCTCACCGAGAATCCGCATCGCCTTGTTGGCGGCGTTCTGACCGGCTTCATCCGCATCATAAGAAATAATCACTTTTTTGGTGTATTTTGCGAAGATGCGCGCATGATCCGGCGTGATCGCCGTACCGAGCGTTGCCACCGCGTTGGTGAAACCCGCGGCATGAAGCGCAATCACATCCATATATCCTTCGCAAAGGATCATGCGCTCCGCACAGCTCTCTTTTGCAAAGTTCAAAGCAAACAGCTGTCCCCGCTTCCGGAACGCCGGCGTATCCGAGGAATTCAGATATTTCGGCTTGGAGTCGTCCATCACCCGTCCGCCGAACGCCACGACGTTGCCGGAAGGATCGATGATCGGAAACATCACCCGGTTACGGAAAATATCATAGACATTCTTGTCCTTCCGGGCGCAGAGATATGCCGCCACCAGTTCATCGTCGCGAAAGCCGAGCGTGTGCATATGCCGACGCAGGGACTGGAATCCCTGCGGAGCAAATCCGAGCCCGAAGTGCCGGATTGTCGCGTCACTCAAGCCGCGTTCCTCGCGGAAATAATGCATTCCGGCTCCGCCGATGGCGGGGTCATAAAGACAGGCACGGAAAAATTTTGCCGCCTCCAGATTCATCTCCAGCACCCGCTTCCGGGAGACCTCTCCTTCCCGTGGCAGATTGTTGCTCTCCCGCGGCACCGGAATTCCCGCCCGGTCGGCAAGGAACTCCACCGCGTCCGCAAAATCCAGATTTTCCGCCTTCTGCACAAAGGTGATTGCCGAACCGCCCGCGTGACAGCCGAAGCAGAAAAACATCTTCTTTGCGGGCGTTACGGTAAAGGAAGGTGTCTTTTCGCTGTGAAAAGGGCACCTGCCCACAAGGTTTGCACCGGTCTTCTTGAGGGTCACGTACCTGCCGATCAGTTCTTCAATGTTGGTACGGTCCACAACCTCCTGAATAAAGCTTTCCGGAAATCTCATACTTCTGATCGTCCCCGTCCTTCTTATACCCGCCAGACACGCGGAATAAACAATTGCTTGTAGGTTTCAATGGCATACCGGTCGGTCATCCCGGAAATATAATCGCAGACGCACCGTGCAACGCCTTCCGCTTCCACATTCCGGCGGTACAGCTCCGGCATCTGCTCCGGATGCTCCGAAAAATAGCGGAACAATGCCGCCAGCAGTTCCTTCGCCCTTCCCTCCTCCGATTTTGCGATCGGGTTGGTGTAGACATTGGCGAAGAGAAAATCCCGGAGCCGGTCGGTTGCCGCCTGAATCTCCGGATCCATCCGGATCGCCGGAGAATCGGTGCTGGAGCGGATGACCGAGGTCACCATCGTGTTAATCCGCTTGCTGTGCGTCTTTCCGAGAATCTCCCGCAGCTCCCCCGGAATGTCCTCTTCCCGAAGAATTCCCGCCCGGCAGGCATCGTCAATGTCATGATTGATATAGGCAATCCGATCCGCATACTTGACGATCACCCCCTCCAGAGTGGAAGCCATACATTTTCCCGTGTGATTGAGGATGCCGTCCCGCACCTCCCACGTCAGATTCAATCCTTCCCCGTCCTGTTCCAGCCTGTCCACTACGCGCAGACTCTGCTTATAGTGCGTAAAGTCCTTGGAATACAGTTCCTGCATCGCCGCTTCCCCGCAGTGTCCGAACGGCGTGTGTCCCAGATCGTGTCCGAGCGCCGCCGCTTCCGTCAGATCCTCGTTCAGGCAAAGCGCCCGTGCGATAATCCGGGCGATCTGCGTCACCTCCAGCGTGTGCGTCAGCCTGGTACGGTAATGGTCGCCTGCGGGAGCGAGGAAAACCTGCGTTTTGTTCATCAGACGGCGAAAGGACTGGCAGTGGATGATCCGGTCGCGGTCGCGTTGAAACTCGGTCCGCATATCACAGGGAACATACGGCTTTTCTCTTCCCCGCGTATTTGCGGTCAGAAAAGCATAGGGAGACAGCGTGCTTTTTTCTCTCTCCAAAAACATTTCGCAAATGGTCCCCATCGTTTCTCCCCCTCCCGAACGGCATCGGTTTTGCACCCACCTCCGGCGCTTCTGTTTATTAAAATACACCGAAAACCTCAGAAATACTTTTTTCCGCACAAAAAAATTGCAAATTCCGGTTCAATGCTATCAGCGATAGTCGAATCTTTCCCCGCGCACCTGCGGAGCATCCGTCCCGTTGCTGATTTCGCGGATGCGGAGCAACAGCTCCGGCGCGTTTCGCTCCCGAACGGCAAACAGGAGCCGCACCCGATCCGAAAACTGCGTATCGTCCGTCAGAACTCCGAAGCGCGGAAACTCAACCAGATACTTCTGATAATCCGAATAGGAGCATTCCAGGACAAATTCCGTATACTTTTCGTAGGTAATGATCCCGGCAGCCTCCAGAGCAAGCTTTGCCGCATGGGAATATGCGCGTGCCAGTCCGCCGGTTCCGAGCAGAATCCCGCCGAAGTAGCGGGTCACGACCACCGCCGCGTCCGTTGCCCCCGAACGCCGGATCGTCTCCAGCACCGGAACACCGGCGCTTCCCTGCGGTTCTCCGTCGTCCGAATAGCGGGCAACGATTTCCCCTTGCTGAAGATATGCCCACACATGATGCCGTGCATCCGGATAGATCGACCGCCGACGCTTGATGCGCCCGAGCGCTTCCTCCTCCGTCTTTGCCGGAAAGGCAAACCCGATAAAGACAGACTTTTTTTCGGTAAATTCCGCTTCTCCCTCTCCGGCAAGCGTCGTATACAGAACCGGCTCCATTTCCTTCTCCTTTCCGTCACTCACCCGCGCCGCTTCCGCCAAAAATGAGCGTAAGCGTCATTCTTCTTCGCGCCGCGGCGGCTCCGTGCTGTATTTTCTCAGCATTCCGTGTACCTTTTCATCCACCACGGCAGTCACTGTCATTTCTTCCGTTCCGTAGTCTACGTTCTCTACCGTTGCATTGCGGTACAACAGGTTGAGCGCTCCGCCGTCCCCGTTCGGAATCCGGAAGACCACCCGCCGCTTTCCTTCGTGCAAAAGCGCCTGCAGGCATTCCAGCATCCCATCCACTCCCTGCCCGGTGCGGGCGGAAACGGCAACGGTATGCTCCCGTGCGGGAGCGGAACCGACCGAAAACGGATCTGCCGCGCCGAGATCGCATTTGTTGTATACATAGAGCGTCGGCTTCCCGGAGGCTCCCAGTTCCTCCAGAAGCTTTTCCGTCACTTCCAGCTGGCTCACATGCTCCGGATCCGAAAGGTCAATCACAATCAGAATCACATCCGCATAGACCGCTTCGTCCAGCGTCGAGCGGAACGCGTGAATCAGATGGTGCGGCAGATTCCGGATAAAACCGACCGTGTCCGTCAGAAGGACGCTTTCCCCGCACGGCAGCTCCAGCTTCCGCGTGGTGGGATCCAACGTGGCAAACAGCTGATCCGCCGCCAGAATTCCCGCATCCGTCAGACGGTTGAGCAGCGTCGATTTTCCGGCATTGGTGTAACCGACCACGGCAACCTTCGGAATGCCGCTGCGATCCCGTGCCGCCCGCATCGTTCTGCGGTTGCCCTCCAGCACCTTCAGCTCCTCCTCCAGCGCGTTCATTCTTCTTTTCATATGCCGGCGGTCGGTCTCCAGCTGGCTCTCACCGGGACCCCTCGTACCGATTCCGCCGCCGAGCCGCGACATTTCGGTTCCGTGACCGGACAGACGCGGCGCCGTATATTTCAGCTGCGCCAGCTCCACCTGCAGTTTTCCCTCCCGGCTGACCGCGTGAAGCGCAAAAATATCCAGAATCAGCATGGAACGGTCAATGACCCGGACTTCGCCGTCCAACGCCTCCTCCAGGTTCCGGATCTGCGACGGACTCAGCTCCTCATCAAAGACAACCAGACCGACCCCGTTCTGCCTGCAAAGCTCCGAAAGCTCCGCCACCTTGCCGGAACCGATCAGCGTGCGCGGGTCCGGACGATCCTTGTTCTGAATCAGCCGGGCAAAGCATTCGCCGCCCGCCGTATCCAACAGCCGCTCCAGCTCATCCATGCTGGTTGCCAAGGCGCCAAGTTCCCGGTCGTCGGTGCAAAGCCCGACCAGCACCGCTTTTGTTTTTTCATATTTGATTTGTTCTTCCATGAAATGTCACCTCCGAATACATGCACTCCTCCGCAGGAGTGCAACGGAATTTCAAAAACGGGCAAGCTGAACATACAGCTTGCCCGTCTGCCGGAACCGTTTTCCAAACCGGAATTACTTCTGGAAGGAAGCGATTCTCTTCTTGAACTTATCCACACGTCCGCCGGCGTCCACAAACTTCTGCTTACCGGTGAAGAAGGGGTGGCACTTGGAGCAGATATCGACCTTCAGCTCGCCGCCCTTGGTGGACTTCGTTTCCACAGTTTCGCCGCATGCGCATCTGATGATGCAGGTTTCATACTTCGGATGAATTCCGTCTTTCATTGTTCCGTACCTCATTTCATGAATTTGATGTTCTTTGACATCCTTCCGCTCTTTTCGCGGATGCCGACACAGCGACATACATCGGTTATTATAGCATATCTTTTTCCGGAATGCAAGCATTTTTTCACATTTTTTCGAAAAAACCGAAAAAATTATGCTTATTCCACCGTTACCGACTTGGCAAGATTCCGCGGGCGGTCAATGTCGCACCCGCGCAGGCGCGCCGTTTCGTAGGCAATCATCTGCACCGCGACAAGCTCCGAAAAGAACGTAACGTCTCCGGAACGCACCGGCAGACGAATGATCCGCTCCTCCGGGATTCCCGGATCCGCATCGTCCTCCCGGCAAAGCAGAACCACCTCAGCCCCCCGGCTCTGCACCTCGCGTACATTGCTTTCCGTCTTGTCGGCGGTCGCCGGATCGGAGGACAGTGCCAGCACCGGCGTTCCCTCTTCAATCAGAGAGATTGTGCCGTGCTTCAGTTCTCCCGCGGCGTATGCCTCCGCGTGAATGTAGGAAATTTCCTTCAGCTTGAGCGCGCTTTCCATCGACAGCGCGTAATCCATTCCGCGCCCGATATAGAAGGCGTTCTCCTTGGCGGAAAGAAGCGTTGCGATTTCCGTAAACCGCATCGCGTACCGCCGAAGCATCTCCTCCATGGCAACCGGTGCCTCTTCTGCGAGACTGCGAACCGCATCCCGCACGCCGGCTTCCTCCATGCAACCTCTGCGATATGCCAGAGCAAGAGAGAAAAGGGACAGCACCGACGCCTGCGTGCAATACCCCTTGGTCGTCGCTACCGCAATCTCCGGACCCGCATAGGTATAAACACAGAAATCCGCCTCCCGTGCAATGGTGGTTCCCACTGCGTTGACAATGCCGAGCGTCGGAATTCCCTTGGACTTTGCATAGCGCAGAGCCGCCAGTGAATCTGCGGTCTCGCCCGACTGGGAAATGACAATCACCAGCGTTCCTTCCGTCAGAAGCGGCGGATAGTAGCGGTATTCGGACGCAATATATACACTTGCCGGAACTCCCGCACGCGCCTCCATGAGACGTGCGCCGACAAGACCGGCGTGCATCGCAGAACCGCAGGCAACAATCTGGATGTTGCGGATTCCGTCCAGAAGCTCCGGCGCAATGCCGTCCGCCGAAAAATCCGGCAGCCCGTTCCGGATACGGGACGCGACCGACTTGTGGATTGCTTCGGGTTGTTCATGAATTTCCTTGAGCATAAAATGCGGATACCCGCCCTTCTGCGCCGCTTCCGGTGTCAGATCGGTATGCTCCCACCGGAGCGGAAGAGCCGCCCCGTCCGAATTCCGGTAGAGCGTTGCACCGGAGGGGGTCAGACGTGCCGTCTCTCCCTCCTCCATCGCAACATATTCCTTGGTAAAGGGCAGCAGTGCCGTCATATCCGACGCAAGATAATAGCCGTCCGCCCCCTTGGCAAGAATCAGAGGACTGCCGCAACGGACGGCATAAACCTCCTCCGGGCGATCCGAGAACAGAATCCCGAACGCATACGATCCGCGGAAGCGCGCCACCGTCTCCCGGATGGCGGCAACCGGATCTCCCAGACGCTCATACGAGCGGTTCAGCACCGCCGCCGCGACCTCCGTGTCGGTTTCGGAAAGGAAGCTTTCCCCGGCATCGACCAGCTCTGCCCGAAGCTCCCGGTAATTTTCAATGATGCCGTTGTGCACCAATACGACCTTGCCCGCCCGATGCGGGTGTGCGTTGACGTCGGAAGGACTTCCGTGGGTTGCCCAGCGGGTGTGCCCGATGGCACAGGTGGACGACCCGTGAAACTCCTTTCCGAGCTTTTCCTCCAATGTCCGGATCCGTCCGCGGCACTTGACCACCTCGATCCCGTCCGCCGTCTCCGCGGCAATTCCGACCGAATCATATCCGCGGTATTCCAGCACCGTCAGCCCCTCCGTCATCTTCGGAATGGCGTTCTCCGTTCCCGTATATCCGATAATTCCACACATGTTCCATTCACCCTGCCGGGAAGCTCCGCCGCTTTTCCGGCGCGCTTCCCTGTTCCTTTTTCGTTTTTTCGGTCGCAAACTCCATGCACGGCTCTTCGCCGATGTAAATTCGCGTACGCAAAGAAAACCCGTACCGGTATGACGGAAAAACGGGTTCGGAACCCGTTCCCGCATCCTGCGCGGAAGCATTTTCTTTGCTGACAGGGGTTGTTTTGCGGTTACCCGCATATTTGACCTGTTTTTTAACGATACCCCGTCGGAGTACCGGAGAAGTACCCGCCGAAACCTTCGATCACTTCTCTCCTCGTTAACCGCCCGGCAACGCACGCCGACGGTCTGGCGCTATCTTTTCCCTGATTTTCGGGAGACCTTTTTCCGATTTGTTGAGGCGCATTCCCCCGCTTTTCCGCAGCGGGGGAGATTTTGAAACTACCGGCGTCCGGCATGGAGCGGACGCACTTTTATCAGTTATTTCTTTTTTACGATTTTATTCTGTGCTTTATAAATGCTTTCCGCCGGAACATACCCACGGACGGAAGAGAGCGGATACACGTTGGAGCGCCGCCCGATGACCGTCCCCGGATTGAGCACGCTCCCGCAGCCGATCTCGGCGTAATCTCCGAGCATCGCGCCGAACTTTTTGCGTCCGGTCTCCACTCTCTCGTCTCCGAAGTGCACCGTCACCGGTGTTTTGTCGCTCTTGACGTTGGAGGTCACGGCTCCCGCGCCCATGTGCGCTTTGTAGCCGAGCACCGAATCTCCGACATAGTTGTAATGCGGAACCTGCACCCCGTCAAACAGAATGCAGTTTTTCAGTTCGGTGGAATTTCCGACCACCGCCCCTCTGCCGACAATGGCAGAGCCGCGAAGAAACGCACAGTGCCGGATTTCCGCATCGGAGCATACGATTAAGGGTCCGTGCAGGGATGCCGTGGGAGCCACCTCCGCGCTTTTCGCAATCCAGATGTCCTCTCCGACCCTTTCGTACTCCTCCGCCGGAAGCGTCTGTCCCAGTGCCCGGATATACTCCGGAAGGGATGCCAGTGCTTCCCATGGATACACAAAATCGGAAAGCCATTCATAACAAACCGAGGTCGTCGGATCCCGGAACAGCGCCGGAACCGTCAACTCCTCTTTTCTGCAATCGTTTTCCATCTGACCTTCCTCCGCGTCTCAGAGTGCTGCAAGTCCACGGGCATAAATCTGCGCGGCAACCTCGTTTACCAACTCCTCGCAGATTTCTTCCGTCGGCGCCTCCACCATGACCCGAACCACCGGCTCGGTCCCGCTCTCGCGGAGCAGGATTCTGCCTGTGTCGCCGAGACGCTCCCGGACGGCTTCCACGCTTGCCTGCACGGCACTGTCGTTCCGGACAGCCGCTTTGTCGGAAACCCGGATGTTCTTGGTCACCTGCGGCAGCATCTGCACCGGCTCCGCCAGCTTGGAAAGCGGAAGCTTTGCGTCAATGACCGCCTCCATCAGCTTGATGGCAGTCAGAATACCGTCGCCGGTCGTCGCGTACTTGCTGAGAATAATATGCCCCGATTGCTCCCCGCCGATACAGTTGCAGGTCTGCTGCATGTTTTCATACACATACCGGTCGCCGACCGTGGTCTGCTCGTAGCGGATGCCCGCATCCCGGAGGGCACGGTACAGTCCGAGGTTGGACATGACCGTCGTCACCACCGTGTTGTTGACCAGCTCTCCGCGCTTTTTCAACTCTTTGGCAAGAATATAGAGAATGTGATCACCGTTGACCACCTGCCCCTTTTCGTCCACCGCGATACAACGGTCGGCATCCCCGTCAAAGGCAAAGCCGATGTCCAGATGATTTTCCTTGACATGGGAAACCAGTGCGTTGATATGCGTCGAACCCGCCTGCCGGTTGATGTTCAGGCCGTCGGGGGAGGCATTGATGGTGTAGGTGCGTGCACCGAGCGCGTCGAAAACGTTCTTCGCGATCATCCATGAGCTGCCGTTGGCACAGTCCAGACCTACCCGGAACTGCCGGAACGAGTGCCGGGAAAGCGAAATCAGATACCCGATATACCGGTTTCTTCCGGCGGCATAGTCCACGATCTCGCCCAGTGCCGCTCCGGTCGCATACGGAATGTCCGGTGTCGTAATTCCAAGTTCTTCAAGTCGTCCGTCCAGATACAGTTCAATCTTCTCTATGGTATTGTCGTCGATCTTTTCCCCCTTCCGATTTACCAGCTTGATCCCGTTGTCCGTGTAGGGATTGTGGCTTGCGGAAATCATAATTCCGCAGTCAAAGTCATCGCCGGCAACCGCATAGGAAACGCTCGGGGTCGTCGTAACGTGCAGCATGTATGCATCCGCGCCGGACGAGGTCAACCCCGCCACAATGGCGTATTCAAACATATAGCTGGAACGTCTGGTATCCTTGCCGATGACGGCGCGCACCTTGTGCGTCCCGCCCTGCGCATAATACCATCCGAGGAACCTTCCGATTTTGTAAGCGTGTTCGGATGTCAGCGTGACTCCGGCTTCCCCGCGGAAGCCGTCCGTGCCGAAATATTTTCCCATTCGTATTTTCCTCCGTTTTTGTGTTTGCGCCTCAAAAACAGTTTCGGAAAATTGTCCATTGTTTATTATAGCACAAACGCGGAAAAATGTCAACCTTTTTCTGCCCGATGTCTGTCTCCCGCAATCCGTCGTTTTGAAAAAGCGCTTTCCGGTCAATGAAAATTCCGGAAGTTTGTGAAAATATTTTCAATATATGAATAATTCGTAACCTTTTCAAAATTCCATTGAAAAAAGACGAAAAAGGGAGTAAAATATAGAATGGGTAACAAGGTGGCTTGTTACGGATATCTTTGTTTCTATAAAAAATATCTATACAAAGAAGGAGCAAAAAGTACCATGACAAACAACAAAGTTGTTTTGGACTGGATCAAATCCATGGCGGATATGGTTCAGCCGAAGGAAATCGTTTGGATTGACGGCAGTGAGGAACAGGCAAACGCTCTGCGGGCAGAGGCATGCTCCACCGGCGAGATGATCGCCCTCAACCCCGAGAAGTATCCGAACTGCTATCTGCACCGCACCGCCGTCAACGATGTGGCACGTGTGGAGAACAGAACCTTCATCTGCACCCGTAAGAAAGAAGACGCCGGAAACATCAACAACTGGATGGATCCGAAGGAGTGCTATGAGAAGCTTTCCAAGCTGTACAAGAACTCCTACAAGGGCAAGACCATGTACGTCATTCCCTACTCCATGGGTATCGTCGGTTCCGAATTCGGAAAGATCGGCATTGAGCTGACCGACTCTATCTACGTCGTTCTGAACATGCTGATTATGACCCGCGTCGGCAAGACCGTCATCGACGCACTGGGCGATTCTCCCGACTTTGTCAAGGGTCTGCACGCCACCGCCGACTGCAGTGAGGAAAACCGCTATATCTGCCACTTCCCGGAGGACAACACCATCTGGTCCGTCAACTCCGCATACGGCGGAAACGTTCTGCTCGGCAAAAAGTGCTTTGCGCTCCGCATTGCTTCCTTCCTCGGACGCAAGGAGGGCTGGATGGCAGAGCATATGCTTATTCTCGGACTGGAAAATCCGAAGGGCGAGATCAAATACATTTCCGCAGCATTCCCCTCTGCCTGCGGAAAGACCAACCTCGCCATGCTGATCCCGCCGGAAGTTTATAAGAAGCAGGGCTACAAGGTATGGACCGTCGGCGACGACATCGCATGGATCCGCGTCGGCAAGGACGGCAGACTCTATGCCATCAACCCGGAAAACGGCTTCTTCGGCGTCGCTCCCGGAACCAACGAGCACTCCAACTACAACGCTCTGATGACCACCAAGAAGAACTGCATCTTCACCAACGTCTGCCACAATCTGGACGACAATACCGTTTGGTGGGAGGGCATGAACGACAATCCTCCGCACAACGCCATCAACTGGAAGGGCGAAAAGTGGGACTATACCAAGTACGACAAAGCAGACAAGGTCAACACCTCCGGTGCACACCCCAACTCCCGCTTCACCGCAATGGCAACCAACTGCCCCTGCCTCTCTTCTGAGTTCAATAACCCGAACGGTGTTCCGCTGACCGCCATCATCTTCGGTGGTCGCCGCGCCAAGACCGCTCCGCTGGTGTATGAATCCCGCAGCTGGCAGCACGGAACGTTTGTCGGATCCATCATGGCTTCCGAGACGACCGCGGCAGCGGCAGGCGCCGTCGGCGTGGTTCGCCGCGACCCGATGGCAATGCGTCCCTTCGTCGGCTACGACATGGGTGACTACTTTGCACATTGGCTGGCGATGGGCAAGATGATTCCCCACGCTCCGAAGATCTTCCACGTCAACTGGTTCCGCACGGATGCGGAAGGACACTTCATCTGGCCGGGATTCGGCGACAACATGAGAGTTCTGATGTGGATTCTGGCACGTTGCGCCGGCGAAGTGGAGGCCGTTGAAACGCCGATCGGATTCATTCCGAAGCCGGAGGACATCAACATTGAAGGTCTCGACGGCATCACCGTGGACACCATCCGCGACCTGCTGACCATCGACAAGGAAAGTTGGCTTGCCGATGTGGAAAACATCAAGGCGTTCTACGCACAGGTCGGAGACCGTGTTCCGAAGGAACTTTACGACGAGCTTGCTACGCTGGAAGCAAATCTGAAGAAATAATCCAATAGAACAAAAGCGGGGCTGTTAAAAACGCAATGTTTTTAACAGCCCTTCAAAAATGCCGGTCGGGATTCCGGCATAAATGAGGTAGCCTTCGTCGTTTTGACGCCGCGCCCAATCTCGACGGCGGTTTGAAAAAGCTCGTTCAGAGCTTTTTCCCACCGCTTTTTTGTTTGCCGGCAAGGAGCCGGAAAACTCAGACCGTGACGGACTTTGCGAACTTCTGCTTGGCGGAATTGACCTTTGTCTCCTCTGCCTTTTCCGGCTCATACCAGCCGCGGGTCTGCATTTCCCGGAAGATTTCCTCCTGAATCCGGTGTTCCTCCTGCAACAGCGTGCACAGGCAGTTTCTCACCGATAGGGTCTCCGTTTCACAGCAGTACGTGTTATAAACCCCGGTCAGATATTTCTGCCAGCAAAGAAGGTCGGTCATCTTCTGACGTTCGTCAAAAGAAGGGGTATTCTGAAAAGTGTTCATCCCGTTCACCTCATTTCAGGTTGGCATACAGCTCATCATAATGACGCTGATGCTGTTTTGCAATCTGTTGATACCGGTCCTTCAGAGCACTGTCCTGCGCACCGGCGGCATACATCTCATACTTTGCAATCAGATTCTGCTCCATTGTCAGAAGATCGGAAAGAGCCGAAAGCTCCTTCGACGTAATTTGTGCCATGGAATTCATTTTTGATTTTCCTTTCTGCGTGGCTCTGTTTTTTCCATCCGCCCGGACAGAAGACCATCCGGGAACAAGGATAGTTTCAGCGCAGATACGCTCGCATATCCGCGGCGGTTTTTTCCTCAAACTCGCACACGTCCCGTGCCAAGCGGAGCGCGCTTTCCGAAACAGACGTGTTCTCGCTCTCCCGAATCTGCTTGAGCATATCATTGACGCCCATCGTCGCGCCTTCCACCATCATCTCAGCCAGGTGACTGGACGAGGAATCCCGCATGGTATTCATGACGCTCCCCATTTTCGCGGACATCCGGGTCATCAGGTTTTCCTCTTCCGGCTTGACCCCTTCCTCCGCCAAAAGCTTCGCGGCGCGGGAAGCGAACGCCTCATATGCGCTCAGCATCACGGTCATATCCCCCTTCAGCTTTTCATCGTCCGCCTTCGGCATGATGTTGAGAATCGAGTCGCCTGCCATTTTTACATTCTTGTATACTGCCTTCAGGAGCGCCGCGGTCTGCTTTGTCTTGACTGCTTCTGCCATCGTTCTATCCTTCCTTTCTTTCCTTGCGTCTTTCAAACAATAAAAAGGGACGCAAAGATAGTATCTCTTCGCGTCCTTTTTTCTATCCGCCGGCAGAAAAACCAATGCCGGTATTTTCCGGAACCGCAGGAAAAATGCGGAACCCGGTCAATATTTTGTTTTGGTATCCACAATTTCCCGATCCAGAATTTTTTGCGCATCCGCCGCAAGCATTTCCAGATAGGAGGAGAGAACATAGAATTTTCCGACCACGCCATCTTCTGCCGGAACCCAGTTGCCGTCCGCATCCAGCTTCATCTGTTCGATCGTCACCATTGCCTTCCAATCGGTATAGCGGTAGAACCGGATACGGATTCTCGCACTGTTGTTCTCCTTGTAATAATATTCGGTTTTCCCGTCCTCCGTGGTATACGTGGACTGATTGAAATATTTTGCAAGATCCTCCGAATAGAAGCTCAGCGTCGCGTCTGCCTCCTCCCGGTGCAAGGCAAGGTAAGCGTCGGTGCTCATTCCGGTTTTCTTTTTGAACTCTTCCTCGTCAATATCTCCTTCCAGGGAGAAATTGAGCAGCTTGATATAAAAATTGCGGAAATTATCCGTTGCGGTCACCGTCTGAATGTCCTCCAGACCGTTGTCGGAAATATACGTCTTGGTGATCACATAGTCCAAAAGCTTCCGGTTCGTTCCGCTTCCGCCGGTATACTGGTCACTGGAAAGCCGCAGATTGGTGGAATCCGGCTGCAACGTCACCTCCAGGTTTTCTTTGTAGTGAAACACCGGATCCCCGGAGGAATTGATATAAATCACATTCTCCAGCTTTGGGTTGTTCTTTACCGCGACGGCGGTCGAAATTCGCACTGAATCAAAATTCAGAACCACCGCATCATAGGTCTGCCCGGTCTTCTTCATCCGGAACCGCAGAACGTTTCCTTCCCAGAAAAGCTCCCCTTCCGTAAGATTGACCGCCTTCAGCGCATCCGCCGAACTGACCGCTCCGTCAGCGCTATACAGCGTCTTTCCGGAAGCATCATAGTAGTTTTTGCCGATATAATACGCATAGGTCATTGAATTGTCAAAGCTGAAATCGAATTTGCGGTCGCCGAACTCAAAATGCATCTCTTTGATATCACTGATGTTCTGTGCAAAGAAGCTCTTATGGTACCATTCAATGGAATCCCATTCCAGGAAGGAAAGATAATACTGATCCACCTCAACGATCATGTCATAAAGAACCGAGGCAACGTAATAGGTTCCGCGCGCTGTTTTCTGCCCGATCAAAACCGTATTCTCCATATAAATCGGATTTCCGTTTTCGTCATTGGAGCCGGTATGGCTCTTGAAGCTCAGATAATAAATATTCTGATCCAGACCGTACTGATGCAGAACATCTGTGTTGATTCCCAATTTCACACAGGAGAGATATTCCGTGTTGTAGATCAATCCCAGAAGCTCCGACGCATTGTTGTTGTTGATCTGATATCCGCTCATCATCGGCATCTGACAGATATACGGCGCCGCGGAATTCATTGTGTTAACACGGTAATCCAGTTCCAGATAGGTAAACGCGGCAATCATTTCATATTTTTCGGAGGTGATTTTATCTCCCAGCTTCCAGTCCTTCATGGAAGCAAGGAAAAAGTCCTTTGCCATGCTGTGCACCGTTACCGTCGTCGGATAAAACGCCTGCGGCTTGACCAAAGCCTCTATCGGCTGAAGCACCGTTTTCTCCAGTTCGGACTGATACACATATACCGAGCGCCTGCCCTCCAGACGGATATAGCATCCGCTTCCCGTAAGAAGGTCATCCCCAACCAGGATCGTGTAGGTTTTCTCCGGATCCGGAATGTAGTTTCCGTCCTCCCCGACCACTGCGGTTTCCTTTCCGGAGACCACCTGCGTTTTGGCGCCGACGATCGTAAAGGTCGCACGCGGATGCTCCAGACCGTAAGCGGCATAATCCACGCTTCCGTCCTCTTTTTTTGGTGCCCCGGAGCCTTCGGAAAACAGATCCAGCTTTTGAGTGGTAAACACATAACCGGCACTGACGCAAAGGCGTGTATAAAGATCCTCGTCAAAGGACGCGGTCGCATCCCGAAAACCGGAAATATACGGATTTCCCGTCTCGTTGCAGAATTTGTAGGTTCCCTTTTCGTTGGTCACCTCAATCGAGTAGATGTTCCGCTGAAGAATCTGCGGATAGACCAGGATGTGGTCGGAATATCCCAGCGCTTCTTCCTCCTCGGTGTCCACCTTTGCATAAAGGGAATATTCCCCGCTCTCCGCGTTGATCCGATACTGGTTCCCGCTCCCTGCCGCAATAAAAATGTTGCTGTCCGTTCCGTTGGTGTCCATCAGGTTCCCGTCCCGGTCGTACAGACGGTACACCCCGTCCCGCTTACGGATATAGTATTTGTCATGATGCTCCGCACCGTCCACCGTATAGGTATCGGTCATGGTGTATACCGTCACCAGATGCTTCACCGCCGCAAGAACCCCGACCAGAAGCAATACCGCGGCAAGCAGACAGCACACCACGATCCGCTGGCGGCGAAACGCTCCCCCGCCGCTTCTGTCCCCGGACGTTTTTCCGGTACGGCTTTCTTTTCCATCTTTTTTCATCGGTAACATTCAAATCCTTTCTGTAAAGAGCACCTGCTCCTCAAAAATACAGCAATGGGGTATCCCTGCTTCAGTGCCGGAGCTTCCGGCGGATCAGTACCACAGCGCCGGTCACACCGAACACCACAGCGGGAATCAGCGCAAATACAAGCGTCGTCGTCCGCGCACCGGCATCCGTATAATATTCGGAACCGATCGCCGGATCATACAGCTTCAGATAGCTCAGTCCCACCGGAACAACCTCCTGCCCGATTCCGCGCAGAACCGCCAGCAGAATGTCGGTATTTCCGTAAGCGGTCGTGGAAAGCACCGCATCCGACACAAATTCCGTAGAGCCGATGGCACAGACATAGGTGGCATCATTGACACTGGTCCACCCCTGCCCCTCGCCGACCACCCGGCTCTCCGCACTGATCGTCATCAGATTGTATCGCCCGGAGCCTCCGACCGGCGTTCCTTCCGCATCCGTCAGAATTTCTCCGTTCCGTACGGCAAACGTTTTTGCCATGGAGGAATCTGTCCCGGCATGGAACATTTCCACAATCGTGCGCGTCCAGCTGTTTTTGTTGTAGCTTCCGTAGGTGTACGCCCCCGTCCCCTTTTCCTCGTTCGCCAGCATGTAGGAAACGCGGTAGGTGGGAGAATATCCGATCGGCATCGCATTGCCGAAGACGACCTTCGGTGCAACCCCGGAGCTGTGAATATCGCTGAGCATGGAATACCCCATCCCCCCTGCGGCGTACTGCCCCATAAAGACCGTGCCGTCTCCGTTCAGCGCCTGCGCCGTATCATAGACCCGGTAATTTCCTTCCGTCTCTCCCCCGTTGTAGCGGGAAAAGCGGATTCCCCAAAGCTCCAGGTATTCCTCCAGATTCGGAAGCCGCGGTGTATCGGCATCCACCAGAACCAGATAGGAATAGCTCTGATCCAGATAACGATCCAGCTTTTCGCTTTCGGAGCGGGCAACCGCGGAATCATCAAACGAGGAAAGGAAATCCGTCTGCGGATCCAGCGTAATCAGCAACCGGCAGTTTTCCGGAATCTCTTCCTTGGAAAGATCCAGATACCGGACCTCATACCCTGCCCCTTCAATCAGCTCCACAAAGCGGCGGTAGTTCCCCCAGCTTTCCCGATCATTCAAGGGGAGCGTTGCAAACGGTTCCCCGTGGTTGACCGTCAGACAACAGATCGGCGCTTCCGCCCGGGTCACTGCAAGAATCTGCTTGACAAACTGCTTCTCTCCGCTGTATGCGGCAGGCTCGTTGGACTCACTGTCGGAATCGTAGGTATAAAAGGAGCGGAGCGTTGCCACCCGGTATTCCGTCCCGCTGGCAATAATCACGTTGCTCTGATAAATGGTAGAATACGCCGTGCTCCGGTACATATCCACGGACGAGGGATTCGACCATACATCCCGTGTCGAAACGGAAATCGTCTCCGGAAAATGCTTCTGCAGCTGCAGTGCGGTATAGTAGACATACCGCATCATATAGGAGGAGGTGAGGACATCCGGATCGGCGCAGAAAATAATTTCAACCTTTACCGGCTCTTCCCCCCGCTCCGCATTTGCATCCGCAAAAATGTCTCCGAGGTAGTTGACCGTCTCATCCATCAGCCGGTACATGGAGGAATACTTCGCGGTGGAAACATTGTTCGGATAAATCATATATTTGGAATCCGGTGTCAGATCCACATACCAGAGCCGGGCACCGGACAGAGCGGTCATACCGATGTTCAGAAGCAACACCACGGCGATCACTGCGGCGGCAAGCCCGATGCCAACCGAACCGCGTAACCATTTATTCCGCCCGTTTTCGTTTTTCATCATGAGAAAACCGTTTTCCTTTCTGCAAGAATCCGTCAAAAGCGGCGCCGCCGAACCAGAACGACGACGGCAGTCACCGTAACAACCGCCGCCGGAACCGCGGCAAGCAGTACCGTCCAGCGCACCATCTGCGACGTGGTGATCAGACTGATGCGCGTCGCTTCAAAGGGCTTCAGCGTCAGTCCCTCCGGGGTCTGCTCCTTGCCCATCCGATGCAGGACACGCAGCAGTGCGTCCGCATTCCCGTAGACCGCAGACTGCAAGAGGTTCTCTGCGGAAAAATCCACGGAACCGACCGCGCCGACAAAAGAGCTTCCGGACGCATTCTTCTGCTCCGTCAGAGCAAAAAGAATCGCGTTCCCGCCGCCGACCACCGATCCGTTCGCCCAGCAAAGCGCTTCATTGCCGCTGCGCCAGAGCGGGTATACGGTTCTTTTTCCGTCAAAACTGCGGTACGTACCATCGCCGGAATCCTCATAACCGGAGGAGGCAATGTGAAAGGAGGTCGCATTCTTGAACACCGTCTGACGCGTCAACCCGGAAAGAAGCTCTCCGGACGCGCCGGAGGAAGCCGCCGTTCCGTAAACGGTGTAGCCGTCGGAGGTCAGAGACTGCGTCGGATCCTGAATCATATACCGGAATTCGTTTCCTGCCGTGTCTTTGGCATAATCCGAAGCAATGCCCCAGGCAGAAAGGTAGCTTTCAAAATTCGGCAGAGACGGCGTAGCGTCTCCGAAAAAGACCAGAAAGGATTTTCCCTTCCCGGCAAGAAAAGCATCCAGGATTTTCGTTTCGGAGGTTTCCGAAAGCGCGTCGTCCACCAGATCCGAGGTCGGATTGTAGCTGACAATCAGTTCGCAGTCCGCCGGGATCGGATCCTTGTAAAGATCCATATAAACAATGGTATATCCTGCATCATCCAAAAGGTACAACAACTCGTAATCGTAAAACTTTTCTCCGTGATTGTTCAGTACACATGCAATGTGCTGTTTCCGATCCACAGCACGCAAAATTGCGGATGCAAGCGTTTTTTCACCGTCATAAGCCCAGGCTGTCTCCGGATTCTCCTTCTCAAAGGAAAAGAACTCGGTCAGAGAATACGCTCTGTGGTATTCTCCGGAGACCACAATCACACTCGACTTGGACAGCGTCACCGTTTCCGTCTCCCCCGTCAGAGGATTGAGCGTCGTGGTATAGTCCCGTACCGTCGTCGGATTGAGCCAGATGTCATAGCAGGAAACCGAAATGTTTCCAAATCGCTCGGAAAGCTCCTTTGCGGTGGAATAGACCATTTTTGAAGAGCCGTCCGCAAGCAGATTCTCCTCCGTGTTGCAGAAAATCAGACGCACCTTCGGATTCTCCGCCCGCTCCATCGCCTCTCCGACCAGGGAAAAACAGCGGTCGGACAGCGCATAGGTGTCGGGACCCCGCAGAGAAGGATACCATCCATAACGCTCCGTCAGCGTATCCAGCACCACATTACAAAGTACCGCAACCGCAATCACCAACACCGTCAGAAGCGCCGTCAGTGCTCCGTGCGTTGTCTTCCGGTTCCGGAACAAATGCTTTTTCACAGGCATTCCCTCCTTCTCCGGTCAGTTCCAGCGGCGCTTTTCATAGACGCGGACCGTCAGGAAAAGGAACACAAATGCCAGCGAAACATAATACAGAAGCGCCGAAAAGTCAAACATGCCGTTGGAAAAGACCGTGAACCGGCTGAGCACCGAAATCCAACTGATGACAAAGCGGATGGCATAGCTGCCGATCAGCGGCTGACCGTCACTATCGGTCAGAATGTTCAGAAAATTGAGCAGAACCATCACGGCAATCACGCCGATGGTAATCACTGCGGCGGAAAGCTGATTCTCGGTCAGAGAGGAAATCAGCGTTCCCACGGCAATCAGCGCCGCGCCGAGCAGGAGAACCGCCACAAGGCTTCCGATAATCTGCCCCGTCACGGGACCGATATGGGAGGTGGTATAGCTGGTTCCGCCGCGCTCCGCCGAAGCAATCACATACAGCGGAAGGAAATTGACGCAGGAAAGCAGAACACCCCCCACAAACAGCGTCAGTGCCGCAAAATACTTTCCCAGCACCATTCCGGTAATCGTGACCGGAGCCGTCAGAAGGAGCTGCTCTGTCCGCAGCTTTTTCTCCTCGGCAAAGAGCCGCATCGTCAGGAGCGGAATCAGAACGATGAAGGAGATGATCAGATAAAAGAAATAATTCGTCGTGCTGTAGGTGCCGGACACAATCGTGGTATAACAGCAGATCAGCGCGGAAAATACCAGAAAGATCCCAAGATATACATACCCGATGGGGTTGATGAAATACGAACGCATTTCCTTGCGGTAAATGGCAAACATGGCAAACTCAGATCCTTTCTACTACTTGTAATGTGCTCCGGTCAGTCTCCGTCCCGGTCGGAATCGGCTTCTCTCTGCTGCCGCTGTGCGTTTTCAACCAGCTGTGCACCCACCGACTGCTCCGCGCTCTCCGGCCGCCCGGCACGCGCCCGCCGGCTGCTTCTCGGTGCCGCAGAAAGGCGCGTCTTCTTGCTTTCCTCCGCAAAATCCACCACGGACAGGAAAATGTCCTCCAGGCTCATACCGTCCGCCTCCAGCCCGATGATCGGGTAGGAGCGCTCCGCCATCCGGTAGAACAGCTTTTTGCGGATGTCAATCCCGGCGTCGCTTTCCAGCAGATAGGTGTAGGCGTCGCCGTCCTTTTCCGCCAGCGCCTCGGCATAGGTGATTCCCGGAATTGAGCGTAGCTCCGCCAGAATCTCCTTCTGCCCGCCGGCAATTTTTGCACGGAAGCGGCGGTTTCCGGACATAATATTGGAGATGTTTTCGGTTTTTTCGTTGGCAACCAGCTTGCCCTTGTTGATGATCACGATCCGGTCGCACACCGCCTGCACCTCCTGCAGAATGTGCGTGGAAAGAATCACCGTATGATCCTTCCCAAGCCCGCGGATCAGTCCGCGGATCTCGATGATCTGTTTTGGATCCAGACCCACCGTCGGCTCGTCAAAAATCACGACGCGCGGATTTCCCACCAGAGCCTGCGCGATTCCGACCCGCTGACGGTAGCCCTTGGAGAGCGTGCGGATAATCTTTTTCCGCACCTCCTTGATCTTTACCGTCTCGCAGATCTGCGAAAGGTGTGCTTCCCGATCCAGACGGCAGCGCTTCAGATCGTAGACAAAGGAGAGATACTCATCCACCGTCATATCCAGATACAGCGGCGGCTGCTCCGGCAAATACCCGATCAGACGCTTGGCACGGAGCGGATCGCTCAGAATATCCACCCCGTCGATGGAAACACTTCCGGACGTAGAGGAAAGATACCCCGTCAGAATATTCATGGTCGTGCTTTTTCCGGCGCCGTTCGGACCGAGAAAACCGACGATTTCCCCCTCGCCGACCTCAAAGCTGATGTCGTCCACGGCACAGTCGGTTCCGTAATTCTTTACAAGATGCTCAATCTTTATCATGGAAAGCAGAAATTCCTTTCTCCGGCAACAAAATTCCGAACCGCACTCCGGTTCTTATCTAATAGGGTATTGTAGCACAGATATGTGAACGCGGCGTGAATGCTTCCGAAAATATTCCCATATTCCGCCGGAGGCAGAACAAAAAAACTGTGCGTTTTGCATTTTTTTTGCCTTTGCTGCATAAAAGCGCCACGGCAGTCAAAAATAGATATCGCAAGGGACGGCAAAACGGGAAAACCCGGTCTGCTGTACCGAATCCGGAAAAGCAAAGGAGCAAAAGCAGTATGTGGAAAAAATGGAAAGAATCTGAGTTCTTCAGAAAGATGAAGCAGGGACGGGTCAACCGGGTCATTTACCTCTCCGCCATCGTGATTCTTCTGGCACTTTCGGTGGTTCTCGCCATCACGGCAGCAACCAACCGCGCGCACAGAGGAGAAGAAACCGGAACACCGGGATCTGTCACAAAGCCGCAGGTAACGGAGCCGACCCCGGTAAAACCGGACGACCCTGACCGCCCGACCTCGGGAGACAGCACCCCCGAATTTGCCCTGCCCGTAAGCGGTAGTCTCTCCAAGAGACACAGTGCTGACGTACAGGTCTTCTCCAAGACCATGCAGGACTATCGCGTACACCTCGGCATTGACATCAATACCGCGGAAAACGCACCCGTATACGCGGCGGCAGACGGTATCGTCAGCCAGATCTGGGAGGATCCGATGATGGGTTGGTGTGTGGCGCTGACCCACACAGGGGACTGCGTCACCGTTTATAAGAACCTTTCCAAGGACCTTGCGGAGGGGATCACCACCGGAGCGGGTGTCAAATGCGGTCAGCTGCTCGGAAAGGTCAGCGACGGAGCCGTTATGGAGGTTGCGGAGGAGCCGCACCTGCATATGGAGGTAACCGTCAATAACCTTCAGGTCGATCCCATGGAGTATTTCAGCAAGGCGGCGGCAGCGGCACTGACCGAGGACGAGGAATACGAAAATCCCGGCGAGAAATAAACGCCTTCCCGCCACTGAAAGAAAAGGCACGGAAAGAAATCTCGTCGATTCCTTTCCGCGCCTTTTCGGTTTTCTTTTTGCCTTTGCAGCGGTTTCCGTGTCCCATCGGTGCAGGTCGGCTGTCAATGCGTTTTTTCTCCAAACCGCATCCGCGCTTCCGTAAACCGCTCAGCCCCCTGCCACCGTGTTCAGCGTCACGGCACCCGCACTGTAATAGGTGTCCGGCTCGTATGCCATGATTTTCAGCTTTATTTTCTCCCCGTTTTTCGGTACCTTTGTAAAGTGTACCGTCTTTACATATGTATCCGGCTTCAGAAGCCCCGTTTCCGCAAGAATCCGGTCTTTCTCATCCAGCACCCGAAGCTTCAGCCAGACCTCGTTTCCGCTGTCGTTTGTAAAAAACAGGTCGGCGGAGTCCTCCTTCAGACGAACCTTGCCGCAGACATGCGAAGAAAAACTCATGCCGTCCCGGTAAATCTGCGTCCAGCTCGGATCCGCTGCCTCCGGAATCCCAGCCTCTGCCGCCGCCTCAAACGGGGGCGGCACAAACGCTTCCGGCTCCGGCGCCCTGCTGTTCAGAACAAGAGACAGAACCATCCAGACCAGCGACATCGCGCAGACAATCCCAAAAATCAATACGGTTCTTCGCTTCATAGGCATATGACCTTGGCTCCTGCACCGGCAAAAGCTCCTTTCTGTATGTAAAATCCGGGCAGAAAACGGCAGAAAGCCCCTTCTCTTCTCCCACACAAACGGTTCACCGTCATGTGCCGTTCAAAAAAGCGCCCCTGCAGCAATACACATCGGCGGTATTGAAAAGCTTGTTTTGAGTGTTTCAGCACCGCCTCCGGCATTGGATCCCGACGGCAAAGAGCCACCGTTTTGCGTCATTCCTGCCAAATGTCCGACCGCCATTTTTTGAAGGGCTGTTCAGAGGCAATGCTTTGAACAGCCCGACAAAACAGTTCAGTTGCCCAGCGTGACGGTAACCGTTCCGATGGTCACATTGGTCGCAGTCTTGGGAAGCGCACCGGACAGTGTGAGGAGCGAACTCTTTGCGGGAGCCGCGGCAAACGCGGTACCGACAGCGCTGTCGAGCACCAGCTCACCTGCGGAGAAAGCTCCGCTGATCGCGTCATACCCGGTCGCGGCAGCATAACTGAGCGTTGCGGTTACGGAAGCATTGGAGTGATTGGTAACCGTAATCCGGTTTGCACCGTCCGCACAGGTCCATGTTGCTTCAACGGCACCGTCATATTCATGCGTCAGCGGATTCCAGTTGCCCTGTGACGCATCCGTGTAAGTAAACTCCATGCTTCCCCAGGCGATGTCAACGCTGTACACGGTCAGAGAGCCGCTGCCGGAAACATAGGTGCCTTTTACGGAAGCCGAATCACTGCCGCCAACGGAAGTGATCGGCGTTGCCGCAAACGCAGGAACGGACATTGCACAAAGCAGTGCAAGCGAAAGAACGAGAACAAGCAATTTTTTCATGATAGAATTCCTTTCTGAATATAATTTTTGATTTACTGAAGAGAAACTGTAATGGCACCGATCTTTGTAAATTCGGAAACATCGCTTGCAAGCGTACCGGAAAGCGTCAGTACAACGCTGACATGATCCGCCCCTTCGGCATTGCCTTCCTCCCCGGCACGGAGCGTATCCGAAACTGTGCTGAATACGCCGCTGATGCCGTCAAAGCCGGAAACTTTCTCGTAGAGGAATGTCACGTCAACCGCTTTATTTGAGTGGTTTGTCACGGTAATGGTGTTCCCGCTTGCCGTCCATGTGCCGGTAAAATTCCCGATATACTCATGGGTGGTCGGATCCCATTCTCTCGTACCGGAGCTGGAATAGGTGAACTGCATTGCGCCCCACACAACGTCAATGCTGTAAACATCCGGCGTGGAAGTTCCGTCGACGTACTTCGCTTCCACGTCAATGCGGTGGCTCTCGTCCGCTCCCGTGAGCGTATCCCCTGCCGCAAAAGCGGAAAGCGGTACCGCGGTGAGCAACAGCGCAAGAAGCATTCCGGTAATTTTCATCATTGCTTTCATGAGAAGAAACTCCTTTCTGTGTTATTTTTTATTTCATGCCTTTTTCGGGCAATCATATTCCGTCAGTCCGTCACCGTTACGTTGACGGGAATCTCCGTATTGACCATCGCCTTTTCACCGCTTGTGCGATCATAATAGAGAACGACGAATTTGCCATGATAACCGCCGGCGGCAAGGCGTTTTTCAGCACCGTCCAAAAGACTCAGCTCGGACACCTTGTTGCCCGGCGTCAGCCTGCCCGACTGCAGAATGACGACATCATCAATCGCCAGCTGCAGCACCATATCCTGATTGGACTTTGTCGGATTGGCAAACAAAAGCGTGGCGGTCTTTCCGGAGATGCTGACACTGACCTCCTTTGCATACGTCAGGCTCACAGCACCCCCACCCTTGGGCTGATCCAGCTTTTTGTCCCCGTCGTCACCGATGGAAACCGCGTTTTTCTCGGTATCCCGCGGTGCATAGTCCGGAGCAAGAACCGTCGCCTTTTTCTGAATACCCCAGATGCCGACAATCGTCGCGGCAACCGTCACAAGCAGACAAAGCGAGACCGCAAAAAGCATCCGCTTGTCCCGGTCGGACCGGTTTTTGTTTTCTTTCCCGTTGTTCATGATGATTTTCCTCCGATCGTTACTGTTACCCACCCGAGCGTTCGCCTGGTCATCGAGCTGCCGGGCTTCCCGCTCAGCGTCAGCCGGACTTGCTTTTTAGAACCTATCGGAAGCGCGATGGGTGTGGTAACGGCTGCCGTTCCGTCATAAAAGTCTGCGCTCACCGCCGCAATATTCTCCTCATATGTGAACTGTACACTGACGGGCATGGTTCCTGTGTTTTCCACGGTGATCAGGTTGCCGCCCGTTACATCCGGCGCCCAGTAGCCGTATTCATATTCATGCGTTTCGGAGTTCCAGTCGCCGTCGTAATAGGTAAATTCCATCGCGCCCCAGGTCACCGTAACGGAAACCTTTCCCTTTTGTTTAGATCCGCATGCCGTGCAGGTGCGCGTTCCATCCTCCTGCCACTCGCCCCATTTGTCGCCGTGACTGCAGGTTATTTCGACCCATACCTTTTTTTTGAGGATAACCGCGTTGTAGTTGTCAGTGTCATCCGGCGTAAAAAGGACTTCGTAGTAAACACCCCGGCCGCTTTGGGGCTTTTCAAGCTTGGTTGTACCGTCTGCCCAACTGAAGGTACCCGGCACAACCAGTCTCCCGCTGATAGTAGTGGAAATTCTCATCTCGCCGCCGGTGAGGATGCTTTCGCTCAGGGTTTCATTGACAGCCAGATCCACGCCGGAGGCGGACAGGTTGTAGTTGTTTCCCTCGTCCGGAGTGGCTTTTCCCACTGTCACCTTCATGATCGCACTTTTAGTGCGTGCACTAAGGCCGTTATCCTGGCGCGTGCCGATAACCTCGCAGTAATAGTAATGTACTCCGGCGGTGGGCATCTTGATGTATGTGGGCTTTCCGTTTTTGTCCGTGAGCAATTTTCCGTTGTTTCCGTTTTTGTCGCACTCATACCATTCCTGACTAAGTGTATGGTATGCTCCCCCATGGCAAGTCAAGCCGGTAGAAGGCATTTGACCATAGATAATCGAAATATCGGTTTTTATTTTATCTATCACAGGCGGTTCGGCGGGGGTCAGGCTCCAATGCGCGTAAAGGGTTCTGTACGTATCGGGGTCATATACCGTCGTGGTAGCAGTCACTCTTTGCCCGCCGTTCTTTCTCGTATACCAGCCGTCGAAGGTATATCCGCCCGCACGGGTGGGCGTGGGAAGCGTGCCGTAGGTATTTCCTCCGGTGGTCACGATTTTGCTCTTTGTGCCGACCGTACCGCCGTTGGGGTTAAATTTCACGGGATAGGTAACGGACTTTGCTTCGATTGTACAGGTAGCCGTTCCCCTGTTGCTGTATGCACTGCCGTAATCGCAGGCAACCCAAAGCCCGAAGTAACGCTCAATGCGCTTCTCCGTGTCGGTGTTGTTGACAAAGTCGCAACGGATATCCGTCTGGGTTGTGGCGTTGCCGCAGGTATATGTCGTGGATTTTTTATCGGGAGCAATGTAGTAGCGCTGTACGTTCGTATTTCCCTCGGAACCGTTGACGGTGATTTTGGGCGTATTTCCGAAAGAAAACTTAACTGCACCGTCGGCACCGGTTTCGCCCAGATAAACAAGCTGACAGTAGTACTTTGCTGTGGCTCTTTTACCTGACACCGTAAACGTTCCTTCCAGCGTCGTGCCGAAGGTCATCGTATATGTCGTGTTCGCGGGGACATTGACCCTCAAACAGATCTCCTGGTAGAATAGCTTAAAATATTTGTTATCGCCTGTATCGACAAAAATTTTTATCTTATCGTCTGAAGTGGTGGTGATGTCAGAACTGCAGTCATAATCTTTCACCGTAGTTGTGCCATATGTCAGCTCGGTAAGGTTTTTACCGTTGACAGCGTACTGATATTGGGTGTTGCCCACCGCATCGTTAAAATACACCCTCACCGCGTCCACCTTGAATCCGTGTCCGAGCAAAAGCATGCAAAAAAGCATCATCAGCAGCATCAGAAGCAATGGCGCGATCGCCTTCGGCAAACGTTTTATTTTACTCTTCTCGCTCATCTGTCTGCTCCTTTCCGCCAAAAGTCCTGTCACGTTTTTTCTATTTTTTGATTGTAGCACAATTTTTTCCGAAAATCACATCAAAAACGGAATCGTAACCGATCGTAACCAAAAAAAGCGATTGTATTTTTTGCGGAATTATGTTATATTATAGTGGAATATAGTATTCCCCTGAGAGCAATTGCGCAGAAAAAGGAGGACAGCATGGCGGTAGAATACAGAAAACTGCTCATCATCGAAGATGACCTCGCACAGTTGAATGCATTGCGCACCTATTTCGGCGCAAAGAATGAAGTATATACCGCAACCACGCTTGCAAAAGGAATTGACCTTGCGAAGAGCAAACTGCTGGACGGCATCATCCTTGATCTGGTTTTACCGGACGGGAGCGGAACGACGCTGTTTGATGCAGTGGAAGATCTCCCGCCGGTCGTCATCCTGTCCGACATCGACGCAGAGGAATCCATGATGGAGGGTTTTTCCCAGGGCGCTCTGGATTATGTGGTAAAGCCGTGCTCTCCGGCGCTTCTGGAAATGCGGCTTGCATTGCGGCTGCTGCCGATGCAAAAAGCCGATATTTCCGTCAGCGGACTGACCGTAAGCGCCGCCAAACGCACCTGTACCTATCAGGAAAATCCCATCCCGCTGACCTCGTCCGAATTCAACATTCTGCTTTTTCTGATGAGCCACGAGGGACAGTATTTTCTCCCGAACGAAATCTACGAGAATGTATGGAAAATGAAGAGCCTGCATACCACCACGATCAAGCGGCACATCTCCACACTCCGCATCAAGCTTTTGAACGCATGCGGAGACGTGAAAATGATCCACACCGAATTCGGAAAAGGCTACTGCTTTAGAGGAGAGAAATAACAAATGAGAAAAAAGCGGATCTCCCTCGCGGCTTTTGCCGCCGTTCTCCTGCTTGGTGTCCTCCTCTGCGCCGTTTTACCGACGGCGGAAAGCCGCACCATCGAAACAGCTCCCTCGCAGGAGACCGCCTACGAAATACAGGTCGGTTACGATATGGAACAGCAGACCGCCATCACAAAGACCTATACGGCAACCACTGTCAGGGTCACCGACCTGCTCCGGGTCAAACGGCTGACCTCTTATAACTACATCCCGAACGAATACTCGGAAATCTCTTCAAACGCCGTCAGCAACGAGCACAACGGAGAAGCCCTTGCTTCCCGGGGAACCCTGCGCTATGTGATTACCAACATTGACGGCATCAGCCCGGCGAACGGGAACTGGAAAGAAGCGCTTGCCCCTTACGCCGAATATATCGGAGACGACGAAAGACTGCATCTGACCATGTACCTGCCACCGATGCTCTCCGCCTGCAACGTGTTTGTGCGCGTCCAGCATGTGGCTTCGATGGGAACACTGACCGGCTTTGATTCCGTAAGCTACGCAGTGACCGACCAAAAGCTCGCTTACGACGAAACGGTCGTTCACGCCGACGGAACTGAGGGAATTTATCTGGACGTTCCTCTCATCGTATCCGCCCGGGTCTGGAACGAACATCCGATTCAGAACGGCTGTGTCATCACCATTCACTATGAGGCAGAGGAAGGCAGACAGGTCGGTTTTGTCGGCACCCCGATCATCGGTCCGGAGGAGGATGTCAAGGCAATTGTCCGCGGCGGGAGTGAGTTCCGGCTGGTGACGGTTCTTCTGGCTTGTATCACCTTTTTTATCTTTGTGTTCGTCTGTCTTTTGAAACGTGCAACCGCGTTCATCCCGCAGCTGGTTTTTGCCGTCGCCGTGATGGTTGGCGTATATGCGTCCATGTCGCTGGTCGATGCAACGAATCTGCCGTATACCTGGATGGCGGTGCGTGCAGGCGCGGTGGGAATCTTCCTGCTCGGTGCGGCGCTGACCCTGCCGAAGACCTCTGCAGGAATTCCCGTAAAATGTATTGCCGTCCTGCTGTCGCTGCTCTATACCGGGCTTGCCTTCTCCGTTCCGCTTGCGGACGTTGCAAAAGCGGAAACCATTACGACGGCTTCCCGGATTGTCGGCTCGGCGGTAAGCCTTCTGATCCTCGGCTTTTCCGTCTCCGGCATCCTGCACGGAAAGCGCTTTGACCTGTATCTCAACAACGCCTTCTCCGTCCTCCTCGCCGTTTATGCAATGTTCTTTTTCCGGGAGAACGTGAACATGCTCTGCAGTCCTTTGATGTGGCTGTCGCTTCTGATGCTCATCGTCATTCTTGTCATCGGCTTCCGCGAGTTTACCCTGTCCGAATACCAGAACCGTCAGCTGACCGCCAATCTCGCCGCAGAGGTTCGGCTGCAGACCCAAAATATGCAGATGATGATCGACGAGCGGGAAAGGATTCTGCAATTTGTTTCTCACGATATGAAAAAGCCGCTCTCCGCCGTCCGCACCTGCCTTGCCGCCCTGCGGCAGAAGGAAAAGGAGGAGGAGCCGACCAAGATCATCGGAATCGTCGAGGAAAAGGTCGCTTACCTGAATGAAAATCTTTCCGCGGTCGCCGATTATGCCAGACGGAAATATGTTGCGGAAGCCCCTGTCAACGTATCGGCAGACGAAATTCTGAACGCCGTTTACACCGAGCTGTACCCCGACGCAGAGGCAAACGGAATCGTTATGGAGCTTTCGGCAAAGCATTCCGTCGCCTTCGCAAAGCCGGATGCGCTGAAATCCGTTCTCCAAAACCTTGTCCTGAACGCCATCGAGCATGCGGAGTGCACGAAAATATGGCTCAGGGCGTACCGGAAATTTGACCGATGCATCATCAGCGTCACAGACAACGGCAAAGGGCTCGGAGAGAAGGATGTATTCCGCCCGTATTGCTCCGGCAACGAGGGAGAGGAAAACATCGGTCTCGGCTTGTATATCTGCAAGAGCCATGTCGAAGCCATGAACGGTACGCTCACGTACGAATATGCCAACCATCAATTGACCTTCACCATCACCCTGCCGGTTGCCTGAGCCTGCGAAAAACCGGCACATCCCCAAAAATTCCGCTGTTTACAATACATAGGCGGCGAGTACACAAGGGACGGAAGGAACATGCAGACAATCCGACGGGAAGCACATCCAATGCATTTTGCCTCATTTGTAACCGTGCGGCAGTTGCACGCGCCCGGAACATCGGCAGGCTTATGCCCTCTGCCGGTGTCATGCCCTGATAGGGCGACTCCGGTTTAGTCGGCGGCTATGATTCCGCTATGTATTCCACCGCCCGCCTTCCGAAAAAATACTACGAAATGTATCATACCCAGGCAAAAAAATATGCAAATCAGCAAAACCAGTAATAAGCAACAGCCAACAGCCCCTGAAACGAAACCCATTGCGGTTCCGTTTCAGGGGCTGTTTCTGCCGGAAAGCATTTATGTGCGTCACGCCGGCGATCCCCACGCTTCCGGTTCGGAAGCATTTCTGCCGCGCAGAAGAACAAAAAAACAGGAAGCTGAACTTTCCTGTCAAGCGCCGTGACTTTTTCCCGCCTTTCTGCGTATACTGAAAATATCAATCTTCGCACACCTCCAAAAAGCAAAGAAACGAGGAAAATTTCATGCCGTTCTCCTGCCTCTCCCCTGAAGAATTTGATCCCGTCATCCGCCGCATCGGAAAAGATTTTTTACTGATTTCCGTCTCCGACGGAGAACGGGTCAATACCATGACCGCTTCCTGGGGCGGCGTCGGATATTTCTGGAACCGCCCGGTCGCCCTCTGCATGATCCGCCCGCAGCGCTATACCTACGGGCTGGTCGAAAAGACCGACCGCCTCTCCCTTTCTTTTTTTGAACCCGCAGAGCAATACCGCTCCGCACTTTCCTACTGCGGCAGAACCAGCGGAAGGGACACGGACAAATTTGCGGGAGCCGGACTGACCCCCGTTTTTGAAGACGGCATTCCCTATCCGGCAGAGGCGGATACCGTGCTGCTCTGCCGCAAGTTGTACGCCGACGACTTCCGGCGCTCCGCCTTCCTTGACCCTTCCCTCCTTGAAAACTACCGCGCAAACGACTTTCACCGCCTCTACGTGTGTGAGATTCAGACAATACGGAAAGCCGTCGGACCGAAAAAATAAAACTCCCCTGCACTTCCGCCTCACTTTTGCCCCGTAAATCAGTCCCGCCCGCTTCCGGCTTCGCTGCGAAAACAAAGCGCATCCGCTCACGTTTCCGGATTCCGCCGCACGCTCAGCCATCCTTGCCCCCATGGGCAGAACCCGTATCACAGGCAGCCGATACCGACATATTGTTGCCGCCCGGTCGCCGCTTAAAATGACCGGAAAAAGAGCCATGCTGCCCGAAGCCGGACATAAAAACTTCCTGCACTCCGGAAAAAGCCAACCGGCACCGGAAATGCAGGAATCTTTCTATCCTCTATAGCAATAACCGAAAAAACGTTGTCTCAGCCGCAAAACACCGCTCCGATCCGTGAAAGGAAATACCGCGCAGTTCCGATGGTGCGAATTGCAATCGGAAGAGTCGGATTTTTTCATCAGACGATACAAAAATTCGCGTGCCGCAGAAAGACTGCAGGCAAGCATTTTTGCGAAGTATGGCAAGAAAGATGCAGGCGGGGCGCGAATCGCGAATTGTGCGGTGTTGCCTTAAAGTCTCGGAACCGACAATCCCCCGGCACCCCCTCCGGCAAGCCCCTGTGCACGCGCCTGCGCAACCAGCATCCGGAACAGATTGGCAATCCGATTGATCCCGGCATCAATGTCGGCGGTCATTTTCCCCCAAAGGAACTGCAAAACGAATCCGATATAGGCATATTGGCAGATTTCCGCAATCTCATTGATCTTTTCCACCGGAACCGGCACCCCCGTGCAAAGCCGTTCCGCCTGGAGCCGGAAGCTTTTCGCCGGCATGGTATAAATGTAGCGCTCCAGGTGATCCCGCGCCATGGAATCATACAGATGATAAATTATTTTCGGCTCTTCCCGGCAGGTGTACAGAAACTCCTTTGCCCTTCGGTTCCATTCTTCCCCCGTCACATCCGTCGAAGCGTAGAAGCCGATCTGTTCGTTCAGGTAAGCATCCAACAGCGCATAGATGTCGCTGTAGTGATAATAAAACGTGTTCGGGCTGATATTGCTCCGCTTTACCAACGCCGAAACCGTAATTTTATCAAATGACATCTCCCGCAGCATTTCTTCAAAGCACCGCATCATTGTCTTTTTGGTATGCAATGCCATTTCAGTATCTCCCCCCCCTCTCTGCGGAAAGAAAGAACAACCGCCCTTTCTCCGGAAAAGCATCCGGATGCTCCGCACCCTTGATTGTAGCACAACATACCGTCACCGTCAAGAGAGAACCGCACTTTTCCGGACATTTTCGGCATTTTCGTCAACCTTCCTTTCCTTTGAAAGGAAAAATAAAAAATGATTTCTGTTCTTATTCCTTATTTTCAAAAGAAAAAGCGCCGGAAGCACTCTGCCATACCATATAAGGCATGACAGAATCCGCTTTCGGCGCGCAAAGGTAAACAGGAATCTATCGTCGTCCGAATCCGTCTTTGTCTCCCGTCGGCTTTGCAAAACGGCTTAGACCCGTTCAGAATCCGCCCGGACGACTGCCGGGTCTTCCGCCGCCTCCGGGAGTTCCCCCTCCGCCCATGCCGGAGGTTCCTCCGTAAATCAGACTGCTCAGCGTCATGCTCTGCCTCTTCCCGCCGGCGCTGACCGTATAGGTGCCGCCCTGAACCAGCCCCGGAGCACTGACCGTCACACAATTATACTGCTTTTCCGGTGTGTAGCTTGCAAGAACGTTCCCATCCGCATCGGTCACGGTCACGGGATCCGTCGAATACGAGGAAAAGCTCAGCAGAATGCTTCCCTGCGTGGAAGAGGTTCCGAAGTTCTGCGCCATGCCGGAGGAACCCGCCGCAACAACGATGCCGCCGGTAATGGTGCCGGTGCCGTCAAAATCAAGCGCACCGTTTCCGTTGTCGGTCGGTCCGCTGACATAGACCTCTCCGCCGGAAACCGTAATAGCCCCGTTGGAATCCAAGCCGTCTCCCGCCGCGTTGATATAGATCACGCCGCCGGAAATCCCAATGGAATAGCTTCCGGAAGAGGTTCCGAAGCTGTCCCCGCCGGGAAAGCCCGGCCGACCGCCGAACCCGCTCTGATCCGCACCGCCGGCCGCATTGATGCCGTCATCGCTGGCGGTGATGTGAAGCGTTCCGCCGGAAATATACACATTCGCGCCCTCCGCACCCTCATAGCTGTCCTTGATTGTGATTTCTCCGCCGCGGATCTCCACCGTTTCGTCCGCGTGAACGCCGTCGTCGCCCGTGGAAATCGTATAGCTTCCGCCGCTGATTTCCGCACTTCCGTTGGAATGCACGGCATCGTCACAGGCATCGATGACATAGGTGCCGCCAAGGAGCCGGATTGCACTTCCCGCCTTCAATCCCTTCGCACTGGCATCCGAGGAAAGCGTTTTGGTGCTTCCGCCCCCGGACAGAACCCGGCAGCTGCCTCCGTTCATCACAAGACAGGTCTCTGCCTGAATTCCGTCCTCTCCGGCAGTCAGATCCAGAACGGAATCGGAAACAATGATATAACCGAGCGTGCTGTCCGAGTCATTGGTGGAACGGATGGCATCCCCGACCGCACTCACCGTGATCTCTGCGTTTTTGATGACGCAGGAATCCTTTCCGTTGATTCCGTTGTTGACCGCCGTCACGGAAACCTTCGCGTTTTCTATCCGGAGCGCATCTTTTCCGGTGATCCCGTTGCGGTAGTTCGCCTGCACCGTCAAAGTTCCGGCACCGGCAAGAATCAGGTCGGACTTGGAATAAAGGCAGGCATTCGGCTCTTCGTCCTCGGCAGAAGAGAGCGCATCCGCAAAGGTGTAACTGCTTCCGTCCGTCAGCGTGTTTTCCGTTCCCGCATTCAGATATACCGTGGTCACGGAGGATTTATAAATATAAAGGGGAGAACCGTAAGAGCAGGTCACATGCACCCCATCCATCAAAAGAACCACCGCTTTTTTCGGAGCGTTGACCAAAATCCTGCCGTCACTCAGCGTACCGGAAAGAACATAGGTGCCGCCCTCCGTCACCGTCAGAACGCCCCCGTCCAGCACAAACCCGGTTCCGCTTGCCTTGGCGGAGTCGGACAGTGCAACCGCAACCGATGAGGACAGATCCGGCTCTTCCGCCGTGTCCTCCAGAATTGAGGTCACCGTCTGATCCGGCATCACGCCGGATGCGGAGGAAGCCGAAGTACCTGTCCCGGTTCCGTTTGTTCCGACGCCGGTTCCGCCCGTTCCCGTATCCGTTTTCCCGGAGAACTGTCCGCAGGATGCCAGCGTGGCGATCAGAAGCAGACTCAGAATCAATGAACCGATTTCCCGAAATTTTTTCTTCATGTTGCAAGCCTCCTTTTTGCTTTCTGCCCACAGTATACCCCGCCGACCTAAAGAGAACTTAAAGGGAGCTTTCTTTTTTTCTTTAAGTTTTCTTTAGGTCGGCGTGCTATACTGACCGCATCAGAAAGGAGGAAAGAACATGGCACCAACCATTCAATACAGCTTTCAGCGCTACGAAAAGAAATATTTTCTCTCACCGGAACAGTTCGCAACGTTCCTGAAAAAAGCACAGCCCTATATAGAGGAAGACTGCTACGGAAAAACCGCCGTCTGCAACATCTATTACGATACGGACGACTGGCAGCTGATCCGCGCATCCATCGAAAAACCGGTGTATAAGGAAAAGCTCCGGGTGCGGAGCTACGGCGTTCCGGCGGACGACGGAACGGTTTTCATCGAGTTGAAAAAGAAATACAACGGAATCGTATATAAAAGAAGAATTCTGAGCAATGCAGACAGTGTCTCCTCTCTGCTGGAACGCCGGATTCCGACAGAATCCTCCGGACAGATCGGGAAGGAAATTTTTGCATTCCAGCAAAAATACCGCGCCGGACCAAAGGTTTTCATCGGTTACGACCGCGTCGCTTACACCGGGCGGGAGGATCCCTACCTGCGGATTACCTTTGATACCCGCCTGCGCTGGAGAGATACCGACCCCGATCTGCGTGCGGGAGACGGCGGAGCACCGATTCTGCCCGGCAATGACATTCTGATGGAACTGAAAATTCCCCTCGCGGTTCCTCTGTGGCTCTGCCGGATTCTTTCGGAACTCGGCGCTTATCCGACCTCTTTTTCCAAATACGGCGCCTGCTATACCAATCATCTTCTTCCGAAAACATTTTCCGTCGAAGAAAAAATAAAGAACAAGAACAAGACTTATATTAAAAAGGAGGATCTTTACAGTGCTTAACTCTGTCATCGGAACCGAACTGACCGCGGGAAGCTTTTTCCTCTGCCTCGCCGTCTCTCTCCTGCTCGGCGTCGGAATCGCATGGCTTTCCGCCTTCCGCGCCAAAACCACCAAAAGCTTTGCCGTCACACTGGCAATCCTGCCTGCCATCGTGCAGGTCGTCATCATGCTGGTCAACGGAAACATCGGTGCCGGCGTCGCGGTCGCCGGCGCATTCAGCCTCGTACGCTTCCGCTCCGCCCCCGGCACCGCGAAGGAAATCGGAGCCATTTTCCTTGCCATGTCGGTCGGTCTTGCCACCGGCATGGGATATGTACTTCTCGCCGTAGTGTTCTTCGCCGTGCTCGCCGCAGTGCTCCTCCTGCTGGAATTTCTGAAATTCGGGGAACCGAACTCCGCCGAGCGCATTCTGCGGATCACCATTCCGGAAAGTCTTGATTACGACGGACTATTTGATGAAGTGCTGAAGGAATACACCAGGGAAAGCACGCTGGAAAAGGTAAAGACCTCCAACATGGGAACCATGTACGAGCTGACCTACCGGATCGTTCTGAAAACCGACAAGGTGCCGAAAGCCTTCCTTGACGGCATCCGCTGCCTCAACGGAAACCTGAACGTCCTGTGCGGGAAGGAAGCCACACACGATACTCTCTGAAAATACGGTTGACATCCCCCTGCGGATGCGATATAATAAAATCGGAAACAAAAAAGAATTTTCCCGGAAAGCGGAACCGTTTTCCGGGACGGTAAAAAAAGGAGGAACCTTCTATCATGCGCCTGTTGATTGCAGAAGATGAAACCGACCTTGCCGAAGCGCTGACCGTTTTTTTTGAAAAGAATCACTTTACCGTGGATGCCGTGAATGATGGTTTTTCGGCATACGAATACGCCGTCACCGGCAAATACGATGCCATCATTCTCGATGTCATGATGCCGGAAATGAACGGGATTGAGGTTTTGCAAAAGCTCCGCGCCGAAGGGCTGCGCACACCGATCATGATGCTCACCGCAAAGGCGGAAAAGGGAGACCGTATCACCGGGTTCAACACCGGTGCGGACGATTATCTTCCCAAGCCCTTTGAGCCGGACGAGCTGATCTGCCGTGTCCGCGCGATGCTGCGCCGCGGCACGGAATATCAGCCGAGCCTCTACGCCTTCGGAGATATCACGATGGATCCCGCAACGGGACTGCTGACCTGCGGAAAGCAATCGGTCCGCCTGAGTGGAAAGGATATGCAGGTTATGGAGGTGTTTCTGCGCTCTCCGCGTGTCGTGGTACCGACCGAGCAGATCATGGAACGGGTCTGGGGATGGGACAGCGACGCGGATATCAACGTCGTCTGGGTTCATATTTCCACCCTGCGAAAGCGGCTGAAGCAGATCGGATCCCATATCGCCATCCGCGCAAACAAAGGGCTCGGATACCTTCTGGTAGAGGAGAACGCATGATCCGAAAACTCCGAAAGCGCTTCATCCGCATCACGATGCTGTCCGTCACTGCGGTTCTGCTCCTGCTCTGCGTCATCATCAACGTCGCCAACTTTCTCTCGGTCAATGCCAACCTGACGCAACTGTTGGAAACCATCGCGGAAAACCGCGGCACCATCCCGAAAAATCCACCGGATAACAAAAAGCCGCCATCCGGACAAGGAGGAGGACAGTTCACCCCGGAAACCCCCTTCTCCACCCGCTTTTTCGTTCTCCGCTACACGAAGGACGGAGAACTCCAGCTGGCGGATCTGGAGCATATCGCCGCCGTAAAAGAGGACGACACCGAAAAATTTTTGTCGGCGGCGCTGTCGCACGGAGAAGGCTTCGGGTATCTGGACGGGTACAAATATTATGTGGTCAACACCGGAGAAGAAACCCGCATGGCGATTTTTCTGGATGCTTACCGGGATCTGCACTCCGTCACCGTCACAGCACTCCTTTCCTTCGGAACGATGGTCATCTGCATTGCCGTCGTGTACATTCTGGTCGTGCTTTTTTCCAGGAAAGCCATCGACCCGGTCGTCCGATCCTATGAGCGCCAGAAGCAGTTTATCACCGATGCGGGTCATGAACTGAAAACACCCATCACCGTCATCGCAACAAGCCTCAAGGTGCTGGAAATGGAAACCGGAAAGCAGAAATGGATCGATAAAGCAGAAGCACAGACCGAGCGCCTCCGGGAGCTGGTCAATTCACTGGTAACCCTCTCCCGCATGGATGAGGAAATCTCCCCCCTGCACCCCGCTCCCTTTTCCGCCAGCGACTCCGTCGCGGAGACCGCAGAATCGTTTCTTTCCTTTGCCGAAGCAGAAGGCCACCCGCTGGAGCTTTCCGTCGCTTCCGGCATCACCTATTGCGGGGACGAATACGCCATCCGCCAGCTGGTCTCCATCCTTCTGGACAACGCCGTCAAATATGCCACACCGGAAACCCCTATCCGCTTCTCCATGGAAAAGGCGAAGAAAGGGATCGTCATCCGCACCGAAAACCGATGCGAGGGGCTGACCGCCGCCGACACGGAAAAACTGTTTGACCGCTTCTACCGTAACGACCACGCAAGAGCCTCCAACGGGAGCTTCGGCATCGGACTTTCCATCGCCCGCAGTATCGCGGAGGGACATCACGGCACCGCCAAGGCAACGCTTGACGAAAAGACCGGAACCGTCACCTTCACCATCCATCTGAAATAACGGAACCGTGCAAAACCGCATCGCGTTTTGCACGGTTCAAAGAAAAAGAGTACCTGTTGCACAAACGAATGACCTTCTGTCCTTCCGCCCCCTCGGCTTCCGCCGGGGCAAAAAATCCCATCTGCACATTCCGCTTCCGGCTTCCGTCAAACGTTGGAATCCCCTCTCCCTCGTAGGAAACGGGCTTTGCCCGCGCGGGGTCTACCCGCCCGTCCTATGAAATCCCCACCACCATCCCGGCGACATTTTCCCCGCCGGATTTTGTTTTTCTCTTGCACGGTAAATCGGACAATCGGATGCGCACATTGGTGCCCCTATCGAATATGTCATGCTACCTCTTACAAACGGGCGGGTTGACCCCGCGCAGGCTTTGCCTGCTTCCTACCGAGGTAGGAGAAAATCGGAACGCTTGCGTAACGCCGGAAAAGCCGCTTTTCATTGCGGTCATTTTTCGTTCCGGTTTGACATTTTTTCCGGGAAAGGAATGAAAGCCGAACATGCCCCGGCAATCAGCATAGATTTTTATCTCAGCATAGATTTTTATCCAAGGGGCATTTACCCCAAAGCCTTCTCCAGAGGGAGAAGGTGTCAGCCGAAGGCTGACGGATGAGGTGTGAAC
>CAKSPO010000011.1 GCA_934481515.1 uncultured Eubacteriales bacterium | reverse complement strand
GGCTTCTTCAATCAGATCCTGTGCCTGATCCTTTGTTTTTTCCGCAATCATGACGCTTTCTTCCAAAGACTCTGCAAAACCTCGCCTGCCATACAGCAGGTGCCGGTTGCTTCGTTATATAAAATTTCCGTACCGAAATGGTACACCGCAAACAGTTCCCCGTCATAGACCTGTGTCGTCACCTTGACTCCGGGATAGGCTGGCTCAAAATTTTCGGCATCCGCAATCGGCTCCGTCAGTGTCACCTCGGACGTATAATGCAGATACAGCAGGCGGTATTCCAGCCCTGCGAAGTCTCCGCCGCCGAAAAAATGCACCTCGTAGCTTTCCGCAACCGTCGGGAAATAGCTCTCCGACGGGAAGGAAGCCGCCTCCCGGTAGATCCGGATCAGCTCTGCGGTCTCCTCTGCGGTCGGCTGTGCCAGAATCACCCCGGGGTTTTGAATATGGTTGACCGTAACGCGCTGTACCTGCATGTCCCAAAGTGCGGGGAGAGAAACCTTGTCCACCGCGTAAAACAGATCCCGTTCGGTGCTGGCAAGCCATTGGGACGGCTCCATCCCCTCCACCGCATAAAGGAGAAGGTCATCCCCCTTTTTGTGCGGAATCCGGGAGCGAACCTCGTCCGTCACCGAAACCGGCTGATAACAGCGCGGCGCCAGGCGGAAAACCGTGCCGCTCTGTGAATCGGCAAAATCATCCCCTTTCGGCTCCAATGCCGGAACCGAAGGTGCGCAGGCGGAGCAAAAAAGCACTGCCGCAAGCAAAAGCACCCAAAGGTGCAAAAATTTCTTTTTCATTTTCATCCCGGCTCCCCTTTGTCTCAGTAGCCGAATTTTCCGCTGAGGGAATCATCGTCGTCGATCCACTCCTGCACGTCAATTACCCGGTAGCTCTCCGGCGTATCCCGCACAATGACCTGCGAAATGCCGGCGTTGATGACCTGACGCTTGCACATCATGCAGGAGGAGGTTCCGCCCTCCAGTTCCCCTGTTTTGCTGTTGATGCAGACCATATAAAGCGTTGCCCCCAGCATCTGCTCCCGTGGCGCCGCGATGATGGCATTGGCTTCTGCATGGACGGAACGGCAAAGCTCATACCGCTCTCCGCGCGGAATGCCGAGGTTGTCCCGCATGCAGAATCCGAGATCGGAGCAGTTCTTGCGTCCGCGCGGCGCTCCGTTGTAGCCCGTGGAAATGATTGAATCGTTCCGGACGATGATCGCCCCGAACCGTTTGCGCAGGCAGGTGGAACGTTCCGCTACGGTCTGTGCAATATCCAGATAATAATTGTGTTTGGAAACACGATCCATAAAAACCTCCGGAATCGCTTCTGCACCTTCTCCGAAAATCGAACGCCGTGCGGAAGCCTAATAATATACCAATATAATTATATAACAGATCGGAACCAAAATCAAGACCTTCCCGTGAATCTTTTTTCTTACGGCGTGAAAAAAGAACTGTAACAACAGCGGCTGTTTTTACAGTTCTTCAAAAATACCGGTCGGAAATCCGGCATTTTGGGAAGCGATTCCGGTCGCTTTTACTGCTGAGGGCAACGTCGAAGGCGGTGTAAAAAGCTCAAAATGAGTTTTTTACACCGCCTTTTACGATTATTTCCGGTATTTTGCGCGGTTCTCGGCAAGGATGCGATCCCGTTCCATGCTACGCACCCGCTTCATCGCTTCCACGGTCATGTTCCATGTCCGCATCGGGTTTTCGGCGTGATAATTGTTGGACTCGCTTCCCATATAACCCCATGCCAGGATCGTTCTGGCACCGGCATCGTATGCCGCCTCGGTTGCTTCGATAATCTCTTCTTCGCTCCCGCGCGGGTTGGCATAGGTCTGAATCCAGATATTGTGATCTTTTCCGAAGTGATCGGTCACCTCCAGATTTTTTTTGGTTCCATTGTAGACGAACTCATACGGGCTGACCTCCCGTCCGACCCAATAAGGATCGGAGCCGACGCTGTCCAGATGCGGCAGAGCGCAGATACGGTCGATGGTATCAAGACTGATACCAAGATTGTCGCACAGCATCACGCAGACCGCATTACGGATTCCGAGAGACGCGCTGTAATCGGTGAGCTCAGAGAAATAGTCGATGATGGTATCCGTGCGGAATTCGGCGGCTTCCGCATCCAGGTAGCGCGGCATCGGATGGCCGTATTTTTCCTCAAACCGTTTTCTGCACCGCGGGCAGCAACAACCGTAGAACAGGTGCGCCCCTTCCTCTCCTGTTTCCTTGACAGGAAGCGTCGGCTCATCCCAGAAAATGGTCTTCCCGCCCAGTTCGGCAACCGTGTCGATCCAATCCTTCATAAACCGGCGGAAATCCGGGCTGTTCAGGCAAACCTGCACCGGCGCCATGTCTCCGTTGCTGTAGCAAATGTGGCTGCCGGGATAATACGACAGAAAATGCGACAGGTCGCCGGGAGGACCTCCCAAGCCCCAGTTATCCACCCAAACCTCAAGTCCCGCATCCTCGGTGATGGCGAAAATATCCTTCATGACGGTTTTGTGTCTGACCCAGTCGGTGTGTGACAGCATATGTACCACGATATCCATATCCGCCCGCGCAATTTCCGCCATGTCCGCCCGGACGTGGGACGGCATGCGGTTTCCGTGATAGGCGACACCGGTCAAAAGGGTTCTTCTTTTGATATTGTCCATTGTGCAGCTTCCTCCCTCATTTTGTAATCTTCCGAAAAATTCACTTTCATTTTATCATGCGGATATTTTCTTTTCAAGCCGCAGAGCAAAAAATGATCATATTATCACAAAAAATACAAACCGTTTACCGCCAGAAAAATTACAGCAGAACCTGATCTTTTCCGGACGCGCAGGAATAGGAACGAAGAACACCCAGCTCCGCCATCAGGCGGCGTGTGTGAAGGGTCAGCCAGATACCGCTTCCGTACCCGCCTCCGTTATCTACGTGATAGAGCCAGTCCGGAGCGCAGTAAAGGCAGACCTTTATATTTTTACAGCTCCGGTAAAACCGGTCCGACACGCCGTCCTGCCCGTGATGTGCCAGCTGTATCACGGTACATTCGGAAATTGCCTTGCGGAATTCCGGATCGTGCAGGTAATCATCCCCCTTGGAGGCAAGATCACCGAGCACCAACAGCTTTTCCCCGCAGGTGACGAAGCGGTAGACCACCGAGCTATTGTTGCAGAAATCGTCGTTTGGAGTAAAACAGGCATCGTTGAGAACCTCGACCGTTACCCTTCCCACGCGGTAAGCATCTCCCCGCCCGGGAGTCAGAACCCGCTCCACCTTTTCCGGATGTGCCGCCACAGCGTCGTTCACTGCCGCGACACAGTAATTGTCCCCGTCGCCGTTTCCCTCCAGCTCCTCCGGGGTCGGGAACCGGTAGCAAAGCGTCCGGATCCGGATGTCATACCGTTCCAGAATCCGGGTCAGTGCGTTGACATGGTCGCAATGATAATGTGTCAGAAGCCACAGATCCACCTGCCTGTCGGGTCTGCATTCGCAGATCTTCCGGTACAGATGCTCCGCATCCTCCGCTTCCCCTCCGTCCACCACAATCAGATGTCCTTCCGTTTCGTAAAGGAGGCACTCCATCTGTCCGTTTTTCGGGTTGGTCTGCGCAAGCATCGTCAGCCGATCCCCCGCAAACAGCCGTTCCGGCAAGGGGCTTTCCTGCACGGAAAGGAGTCTCAAACGTACCGTAAGGGCTGCTGTTCCGCACAGCTTTAACAAGAAATAGGGTCTTTCTCCATCCCGCAAAACCTTTGCTTCAAATGCGGAAAGCGTCCATATGTTCGCCGGAAAAGCGTTGTCAAGGCTCCGGCGCCCGTCCGACAGTTCCAACTGCGAATAAGCTTTTCCCGGCGTTTCCTCCGGAAAGACCCAGAGTGTGACCGCGATCCGGCTTCCCTCCGGAAACGGACGGAACCGCTCGACTCCGACGGCAAGCTCCGCGCAGGACTCCGAAAAGGTCAGCCGCATTCCGTCCTTTGAAAAAAGATCTCCCTCACAGTCCGCACCGCTCACGCAGCACCCATGTCTCCATGTCATCATAAGCACCTTTTTTTCTCCTCCGGCTTTTTGTCACGCAGAAGGTTCTTTTCGTTTTCGGTATATTCAGTATAGCAAATCCTCCGCAGAAATGCAATCGCCTTTTTCCGATATACCGTTTTATATAAATAATTGGTGGATTTCCGAAAACGGAACGGGCAGGAAAACAAGTGCCTGCCCGTTCCGGGTCTGTTCCTGTCCGGTCATTGTTCCGCTTGCAGTTCCCGCGACAGCTTTGCCACCGCGTCCGCGAAGGAACGCATTTCCCGCTTTGTGGTGTGCCAGCCGGGGCTGACACGCACCGCTCCTCCGGGAGGTGTTTTCAGGGAGGCGTGCGCCAGTGCGGCGCAGTGATACCCCGCGCGGACGCAGAATCCGAGTCGATCCAGTTCGCTCCCCACCGCGTCCGCCGGAACGCCTTCCAGCGAAAACAGCAGCACAGAACCGGGATGCTCCGGTGCGTAAACCCGAATGCCCTGCATCTCTGCAAGGGCATCCTGTAATTCGCGGCACAAGCCGGATTCATGCGCAAAAATCTGCCCAGTTCCGAGCTTTCGCACTTCGCGGATTCCCTCCAACAGTCCCGCTATGGCAGGGGTCGGAAGCGTTCCCGCTTCGTATCGTTCCGGCGGATCGGCAGGCATGTTCCCGTCCAGAGAGTGATACCCGCTTCCGCCTTCCATCAGTGTATCGGCAGAAACGTTTGCACCGAGTATCAGCATGCCGCACCCCTGCGGTCCCCAAAGTCCTTTGTGCCCCGGAACGCAGAGTGCGTCGATTCCGGCGCTTTGCATGCTGAGCGGCAGAACTCCTGCAGACTGCGCCGCATCCACCACAAACAAAATCCCATGCTTTTTGCAAACCGCTCCGATGGCTTCAATCGGGAGCGAAACGCCGCAGAGATTGGAGGCGTGTGCGCAAATCAGCATCCGGGTTCCGGGGCAGATGCGCTGTTCAATTCCGGCGCAAAGCGTTTCCGCAGTCATTTCCGGCTCGGAAAGAGGGGTCGGAAATAGGTCATAGGTGATTTTCCCTTCCTGTGCCAGCTTATACACCGGACGAAAAACGGCGTTGTGTTCCATGTCCGACAGGAGCACATGGTCTCCCGCATGCAAAAGCCCCTTGATCGCCATGTTCAAAGCACCGGTCGTGTTGAGTGTAAAAATGACCTGCTCCGGTGTAGGAACGTCAAAGAACTCCGCCGCCTCCGCCCTGCAATCGTATATTTTTTCTGCCGCCCGCATGGCGAGCACATGAGAGCCGCGTCCGGGGTTCCCGCAATAGATGCGCATGCACCTTTCCTGCTCTTCCCACACCCGGCGCGGCTTCGGAAAGCTGGTGGCAGCGTTATCAAGATAAATCATCGGCTTCCTCCGCCCCACCGGCGAACCCCGATTCCGGCACTCTGCAAAGCGGTGCGTACCCGCCGCTCCTCGGCGCAGGGATAGGAAACCGCATAGGCGCAACCGCGCCGGGTTCCGGAGGAATCCGCTTTTACGACCTCCGCACGCACTCCCGCGTTTTCCAATGCCCGCCGGGCGCGCATCGCCTGCGTGACGGAGCCGATGACAGCAATACAGTTTTTCGGAATTCCGTACATCGTTTTGCACCTCCTCAATGTCAATATATGACGAAAATCCGCGAGCGGTGCATGGTCTTTCGCTTTTTGAAGATGCGCAGAAAGGTAAGAAAAAGGAGGAAACTCCTTGACACAAAGGAAAAAAAGGTGTACAATGGTATCTGAAGAAAATTTACTTTGGAGGACACGAAAGTGAACGAAGTACTGAAACAGCTCTCTCTGATCGGTATTGTTCCGGTCATTAAAATTGAGGATGCCAAGAATGCGGCTCCTCTGGCAAAGGCTCTGATCGACGGCGGACTGCCCTGCGCGGAGGTGACCTTCCGCACCTCTGCCGCGAAGGAAGCCATTGCGACCATTGCAAAGGAATATCCGGAGATGATCGTCGGTGCCGGCACCGTGCTGACCACGGCGCAGGTGGATGATGCCATCGCGGCGGGCGCAAAATTCATCGTCAGCCCCGGACTCAACCCCGAAATCGTCAAATACTGCATTCAGAAGGGATGCCCCGTCGTTCCGGGAATCAACAGTCCGTCCGGCATTGAGCAGGCACTCTCCCTCGGTCTTGACACCGTCAAGTTCTTCCCGGCAGAGCAGTCCGGAGGTCTGAACATGATCAAAGCCATGTCCGCTCCCTACGGCGCGGTTCGGTTCATGCCCACCGGCGGCATCAATCCCGCCAATGTCTGCGATTATCTTGCCAACTCCAAGATCATCTGTTGCGGCGGAAGCTGGATGGTCAAGCCCGAAATGATTGCCGCCGGCGACTTTGACGGCATCCGCAAGCTGGTGCGGGAAGCCGTGGATACGATGCTCGGTCTGAAATTCCGTCATGTCGGCATCAACTCCGCGGACAAGACCGTCGCGGACGGCGCCGCCAAGCTCCTTTCCGACTATTTCTCCTTCCCGACCGATGAGCGCTCCGCTTCCACCTTTGCAAGCCCCGCCATCGAGATCATGCATCAGAACGGCAGAGGCACCAAGGGACACATTGCAATCGGTACCAATTCCGTTGACCGCGCCGTTTACCATCTCGGTCGCCGCGGCGTGAAGTTTGATATGTCTACGGCAACGTATGATGCAAACGGCAACATGAAGTTCGTTTATCTTGCAGATGAGATCGACGGCTTTGCTTACCATCTTGTCAAATAATTTATCATTCAAAACAGAAAATCAGGAGAATTTTACTTATGAAAAAAGTTGTAACCTTTGGCGAAATCATGCTCCGGCTGGCACCCAACGGATATTACCGGTTTTTCCAGAACGATCAGATGCAGGCGACCTTCGGCGGCGGAGAAGCAAACGTTGCCGTCTCGCTTGCCAATTACGGACTGGACAGCGTGTATGTGACTAAGCTTCCCAAGCATGCCATCGGACAGGCAGCGGTCAACTCTCTGCGCTACTATGGCGTGGACACCTCCAAGATTGTCCGCGGCGGCGACCGGGTCGGTATCTACTATCTGGAAAAGGGCGCGTCGCAGCGCGGCTCGGTCTGCATCTATGACCGTGCGCATTCTGCCATTGCGGAAGCGGTTCCCGCAGACTTTGACTGGGACAGCATTTTTGACGGAGCCGACTGGTTCCATTTCACCGGTATTACTCCCGCGCTCGGCGGCAATCTGGTAGAAATCTGCAAAGAGGCTTGCATCGCGGCGAAGGCACACGGTGTTAAGGTCTCCTGCGATCTGAACTACCGCGGAAAGCTCTGGACGCGTGCGCAGGCAAGAGAAGCCATGACCGAGCTTTGCAAATACGTTGACGTCTGCATTTCCAACGAGGAAGATGCCAAGGACGTTTTCGGCATTGAAGCGGAAGGCTCCGACATTTACGGCGGCAAACTGAATCAGGAAGGCTACAAGAGCGTTGCTAAACAGCTGGCGGACACCTTCGGCTTTGAAAAGGTTGCCATCACCCTGCGGACCTCCATCAGCGCAAGCGACAATGACTGGGCAGGCATGCTGTACGACGGAAAGGATTACTGCTTCTCCAAAACCTATCACCTGCGCATTGTTGACCGCGTCGGCGGCGGCGATTCCTTCGGCGGCGGACTGATTTATTCGCTTCTCTCCGGAAAAACTACGCAGGAAGCGATTGAGTTTGCCGTGGCGGCATCCGCTCTGAAGCACACGGTGGAAGGCGACTACAACCACGTGTCGGTTGCAGAAGTGGAAAAGCTTTGCGGCGGAGACGGTTCCGGTCGCGTACAGAGATAATCTGTATTCAGAGCAAAATTCCCTTATTTTATGGATACTGAAAGCAGAGGCGCTCCGCCGGGAGTTTTCCGGCGGAGCGCCTCTTTGGGACGAATCGAAGAAAAGATTTGCCCTGATCTATGATTTTGCTGTCCGGTGCGGTCAGGGACGCTGAAAATCCGCAATGGTGCAAAAGAGCTGTACGAAAGCATCATAAGCTTCCTCGTTGTTGGAAGCACCCCAGACGTAGCTCTTTGTCAGTACCACCAGCGTATCCTCGGGAAGCACCTGCATCGCCTTATAGTACCGGTAGAATTCGGTATCGCCGAGCCGGATGGCATATTCGTCATAGGCGCTCTTTGGAACCTGTTTCAAGGTTTCGGAAAGAGGTGCCGCGAGTTTTTTCATGTTATGCTGTTCGTACATATCCGGACTCACCAGCCAGACTGCACATTCTCCCGTCATCAGGAAGGACGCAAAGGAAGAGATCCGTTCCGCAGTCCGATTCTTCGCAGTATTAAAGCCGTAGTTATCAAACCGTTCTTTGCCATCTGCATCCGTTTCGGTATACATGGCGCGTAGCTCTTCCTCATTGTAGACCGCATAGTTCTGAAGCGTCAGCTTCCGGAGCGCGCCGTCCTCTTTTTTCGGTGCCGCAGACTGCAACACCGCCTCGATTGCCGCGGCTTCCTCTGCGCTCATCGTATAGGCGCCCGAAAATGTGACCACCATGTCCGTCTTTTCCCGACCGGCGCACTGCACAAACGCAACCACAAAGAAAACCAGAAACGCGGCAACAATGGGAATCCACCACTTGTGGTGGTACCAGAAATTTTCCAACCCCTTCAGAAACGGGGATGAAGCGGCAATCTCGCCCGCCGCCTGCTTCTCTCCGGCTTCCTGCGTCCGTTCGTTTTTCACAATCCGTTCCTCCTTTGCAATCAACGTCTCTGCAACAGAATCACCGCGCTCCGCTGCGTTTAGAAAAAGGAGGCCTGCTTGTTTGCATGTCTCCTTTTTTGTCTTCTCAGAGCTGGGTTCTGGAAACATCCAGAACGTCAAAATGGACCGTCCCGCTCGGAACCTCGATGGAAACGGTGTCACCTGCTTTCTTTCCGATCAACGCAGAGCCGATCGGAGACTGATCGGAAATCTTTCCTTCCATCGGATTGGACTCATTGGAACCAACCAGTGCATACCGCACCTCAGTGCCGGTGTCCTGATTGTGGAGCTTTACCGTGGAGCCGAGACTGACGACGCCCGTGTCTATGCTGGATTCATCCACCACGACCGCATTTTCCAGCAGCTCTTCCAGTTCCTTGATCCGCGCCTCGTTTTTCGCCTGGTCGTTTCTTGCTTCATCGTACTCGGAGTTCTCGGAAAGGTCTCCGAAGGAACGCGCGACTGCAATGTCGTTCTTGATTTTTTCTCTTTCCTCGTGTGTCCGGCGGCGCAGTTCCTCTTCCAGTTCCTTATAGCCCTGCTCCGTATAAAGCATTTGTTTTCCCTTAGCCATGGTTGTATCTCCTTTGAAAATAGTAAACTGCGCAGTAACTGAATGCGTCAGTGACTGAATGTGTCAATTAATTGCCGAACTGCTCAATCGCCTTTGCCAGTTGCGCATCCAGCGATTCCGGCAAAAGGTAAATGGAATATTTTTTTGCTTCCTCGGAAAGCTCCGCCTCGCATCCGCTGTCCGGAGAAATTCCGATCTCATGATAGGTGACATTGCATTTTGTCACGTAAGCATAGGTGGTAAACTTGACATACCCCTCATAGTCGCCGAAATAGGAAAGATCCAGTATGGACTGCATAATCCCTTTTCCGAAGGTCTTCTGACCGACGATTTTCGCAAGACCGTAGTCGCGGAGCGTTGCCGTAAAGACCTCTGCGGCACTGGCGGTATTCTCATTGCAAAGCACGACCATATCCAGATCGGCAAACATTCCGATTTCGGATTCCGCTACGTTGCAGGCGGCATAGTCTCCGCTCAGGGTCATTGCCTCCGCATAGTAGGAAATCCCGACCTTTCCGTCCCTGTCAATGGAGGAAAGGATCAGATCCCCTTTTTGCAGAAAATAGGTAGCAACCGCCTTGATGGACTGCAAATCCCCGCCGGGGTTATTGCGCACATCAAAGACAAAATGCTTGGCACCGGCTTCCTTCATCCGCAGAACCGCATCCCGGAACTGTACCGGCGTTGTCAGGTTGAACTCGGTAATCCTTACAACCGCAACCGTCGGATCCTTCTCGGAAAAGCGTGCGGAAACCGACTGTGACTCATACTTGCGGCGGGTGATGGAATATTCACGGGTCTCATATGTGTCACCGTTTTTACGGAACGCACAGAATTCTGCAACCGTTCCTTCCGTTCCGCGCAACATCTGCAACGCGGCAGTGTAGCCGCCAAGGCCGGAAACGGTGTGATACGTTCCTTCCGACTTGATTCCGTAAATATAATCTCCAACCTGCAGCTCCGTCGAAGCGGCAGGTGCGTTTTCGAAGATGGAAATGATCTGATAGGTCTGATAGGAACGCCCGTCCACGGTCAACTCGGTCTGCACCACGCTGATCCCGATCCCGACGGAGTCTCCCGTATTGGATGCCAGAATGGCGGCATACTCTTCCTTCGTATAATATTCGGCGTAGTGATCGCCGGTTGCCTCCACATACGCCTTCAGTACCGCGGTCATCATCGCGTTCTGGTCCATCTCGTTGTAATAATACGAATATGCGCCAAACAACGAACGCAACAGTTGGAGACGGCTCAATTCCCCCGTGTTTCCCTGTTGCTTCAAAAGGGCAATGGTTGCTTCCTGTTCGGAAATCCGCGCCTGCTGTTCCGAAAGAATTTCGCTGTAGTAGGAGCGATCCGATGCAGCGGTCAGCGTATAGGTCAGGAGCAATGTCAGGGCAATTACAACGCAAAGTGTACTGACAAATACGCCTACCGGAATACCGCCGCGCTTTTTGGGAGCATCCGGTCCGGAAATGTCCGGTTCCCCGCCCGCGGCTTTGGAAGGCTCCTGCCACGGAAAATCGTCGTTCGGCTTTTGCTTCATCATTTTTGTTAAGTTCCTTTCAATTCACGGATATCAGATGTATTCTATGGAGAATCCGGAAAGGTTATTCAACAATGAAAAACAGCACGGAAGCGAAATGCGTATCCGCATTTCGCTTTTCCGCGGCTGTCAATTCTCTGAATCAGAACTTAATCGGCTTGGAGTTGAGGTACTTTTTCACCATCAGGGCGACCTTGAACGTAATTGCATGCTCAAATTCCCGCAGATCCAACCCGGTCAGCTTCCGGATCTTTTCCAGCCGGTACACCAGCGTGTTCCGGTGGACAAACAGCTTCCGGGAGGTCTCGGAAACGTTCAGATTGTTTTCAAAGAAACACTGAATGGTCAGAAGGGTCTCACGATCCAGCGACTCCAGACTTCCCTTTTTGAAAACCTCCTGCAGGAACATCTCACACAGGGTGGTCGGCAGCTGATAAATCAGACGTCCGATGCCGAGATTTTCGTAGCTGATGATATTCTTTTCCGTTTCGAATACCTTGCCGACCTCCAAAGCGACCTGCGCTTCCTTATAGGCGCGCGCCAGATCCTTGATGTTCTCCACAATGGTGGAAATACCGATGGCGACCTTGGTATAAAACTCAGCGGAAAGCGTATCGGCAATGTTGGTGGCAATCTTTTCGATGTCCTTGGATTCCGTTCCCTGCTTGATGTCCTTGACAAGTACAATGTCGTGCTCACCGACGCTGATGACGTAGTCCTTGGACTTGTCCGGAAACATGTTCTGGAGCATTTCAAACGGCATCATATCGGTTTTTCCGAAGAATTTGATCAGAAAAACGATGCGGGATTCTTCTGTATTAAAATGCAGTTCCTTGGACTTGATGTAAATATCGCTGGGAAGAATGTTATCCAGAATGATGTTTTTGATAAAGGAACCCTTATCGTACTTTTCATCATACAGGTTTTTGATGTTCCCCAGAGAAATCGCCAGCAACTTGGAGACCTTTTCTGCCATTTTATCCTCGCCCTCGACAAACACAATGTAATCTGTCTTGGGTCCGCTGACCATCGGACGGTAGGTATAACCGTTATTGGTAATCACATCGCTGGTATAGTTCAACTCGTCCCGTACCCCCTGGCGGACCTCTCCGATCTTCAGAAGCTCCGAACAGGCGATGATTACACCGTTTTCATCCACCACGCCGATCACGCGATCGACCGCATCCTTCATCTGGTGAATGACTCCCTGGAATAACCGATTAGACATAATTCAATCTCCTCTACCTTTTTCTGAAAGCAGTTCGTAAAAAACCAATTGTATTTTACATCATTTTTTGTGATTTTTCAATAGGTTTTTCAATATTTTTCATAAAAAATTCGATTTTTTTCATGCAAAGTGCACGTTATGACAAAAAAAGGAAATTATTCCTGCTGATTTTGAAAAACAGAGGAGCTATCAAAGCTCTTTTTACATTTCAAGTGCGTACACAAAGCAGGAGAGCGCAAACGAAGCGGCAGTCTCGGTGCGGAGAATCCGCTTTCCAAGTCCTACCGGAATCATGCCTGCGCGAACGGCTTCCTCCGCCTCTTCCGGGGAAAAGCCCCCCTCGCTTCCCACCATCAGAGAAAGCGTGAGCGGCGCTCTTTCCGGCGGCACGGTCTTCAAACGTTCCGAAAGCGCGGCGGCAAGAGAGACGGTTTTCTCTCCTTCATAGCAAAAGAGCGGGATATCCGCCTGCACTGCGTCGCGCAACGCGTCCCGGAACGAAATGGTCAAACCGACCTGCGGAACCATACCTCTGCCGCACTGCTTGGCTGCCTCCAGGGAAATTTTCTGCCGCCGTTCACGCTTCTTTTCCTCGGTTTCCGCCTTTGCGCGTACCACGCATCGGCTGCTTTCAAACGGTACCAGTCCTGCGGCTCCGCATTCCACCGCCTTCTGAATCACCTGATCCAGCTTGTCCCCCTTCGGCAACGCCTGATACACCGTCACGCGGTAGGGCGGCTCCGCCTCATCCCGGCAGGCGGTCTTTACGGTTGCCGTTACGATGTCCGGAAAGAACCCGGTCAGTTCGCATTCATATGCCGTTCCCTGCGGATCACAAACCGTGATTTTTTCTCCCGCCGCCATCCGCAAAGACCTTGAAATGTGATGTGCATCCTCTCCGGAAAGCGTCACGATTCCGTCCCGTATCTGCTCCTCTTGCACAAAAAAGCGCGGCATTTTACGTCTCCCCTTTCCACAGAAAATCCGGTCCGCCGGTCTCTTCCGTGTCGTTCCTGTCAGCTATGGTTTCCTCTCGCACCGGAGCGGTTGCCGACTCCGTTTCTTCACCGCCGGAGGCGCCGGAAATCCACGCATAAATCAGCGGAGAGATAAAATAGGAGAAAATCAGGTAGCCCGCTACCACAACCGTAACAAGCACCTTCCATATCTTTTTCCAATCTCCGCTCCAAGCCAGAAAAAGCCCGACCGGCGGCATGAAAACAAGCATCGCCAGAATGAAGGCGGTGCTGTAATACCACGGCACAAACCGCACACGCCCTGCGCTTTTCCGGTACGGATCCCGCGCCGGTGTCCGGCTCGGCTTCCGGTGTCCGGCTCTCATCTCCTCCGGGCAGACCTTCCCGCACAGAGGACATGTGTCCGATGCAAAATACGTCTCACAGTCCGGGCATTTGTTCAGCTCCGGGTGATCATTGACGGAGGCATCCGAAAAACGTCTCATATCGATTCCTCCCGTGCGGAAGCAGTCAGCGCCACGTTCCGAAGCCTTATTTTACTGTCCTTCATAGGAAATCTCCGCAATCATGGCTCCGTCGTAATCCGGCTCCGCAGACAGAGACTGCAAGTGCAGGTAGCAAAGCCCGTTCGGGGTACTGCCGTGCATTCTCGCCTTGGAAATATACCTTCCGTTGATATAAGTACTGACCGCCGCGCCGTCACAGTCAAAGTCCAGCCGAATCTCGTCGAAGATTCCCTTGGCAAACAGCATGCCCGCCGTAAAAGGAGCGGAATAATTGGCTATTTTCCGAACCTCTTCATCGGTCGGATTGACCCACTGATCCAGAAGAGAAATGCGAAGCCCCTCTCCCTGAATGCAGAGCCGGATACTGACCGATCCCCGCCGTGCCGCCGGGAAATTCCAGACCGCTCCGCCGATATTATTGACGAGGCGCGGATCATCGCTGTGACAAATCTGCAAAACCTCCCGTCCGTCGCCTGCCGGAGACGGCATCATGAACGCACTGCTGACCCGGTTATAGGCGCAATGCCCGACAAAGCTGTCCGGATCCCCGGCGCTTCCCCGGAAACATCCGAGCACGCTTTTGACATACCCTTGTGCGGAAATGGCATGCATTCCGTGCAGAAAATTCTCGTGTCGCTTTTTCTCATACAGCCACTGCAAATCAAAAATCAAAATTTTGCGGCAGAGCGCATGCTGCCCGCAGAGGACCATCACCTTGCCGCCGGGAAGCTCCATTGCCTCAAACTGGTGCACACTCTTGTCTCTTCCCGTCTCCGCGCCGCCGGCGGAACGGAAATCCGCCGCGTTGCGATAGGGGTTCAGCTCCAGTTCCCGGAACCCGATCCAGCTCTTTCCGTCATCCTCCGAAATTGCCACATGGTTGGCATCCCGGTTGGTAAAGACATCCTCCCAGATGCCGTCCGCATCCTCACGTTCCGGAAGCAGCCGGGTGTTGCACCAGAAGAGAAGCAGTCTGCCGTCCGACAGACGCAACAGCTTCGGCATAGTTGCCGTTCCGTGGAAAACGGACGGTGCCGGATTGCTCCAGCTCTCTCCGCCATCCTCTGAATAAGAAACGAAGTGATAATCCATTGCCGTCCGGGAAAGCATCATCAGCCTTCCGTCCGACAGCTCCGCAATCGTGTTCTCCCGGCTGTTCTGCTGCCAGCGAATCCCCTTGTGCGGCGATTGCGGAACGAACATCGGTGCCGGCTTCAGAGGCACCGTGTGCCACTCACGCAGGCTGCGGTCGGCATACATCAGCACGGCAAAATACGCCGTCGGGTGCAGTTGCGGGCGGTGTTCATGCCCGATCAGAAGTACCCTGTCCCGATGACACAGCACCACCGGCGGCAGCAGATCGTCATACTCCGTGTCGGAGACCGGGAGTTCCTCCGGAGCAGGGTCATCCGGCGAATTGCCCATCAAAAGGAAGGTACCGTGTCCCTTCCGGCTTTTTGCTGTAACATATTTTTCCAGAAAAGGAACATAAACGGATGCGCCCAATGCGGTCGGTACCTGCACGAGGTGCCGCTTCCAGGAAAGACCTCCGTCCGTGGAAGAAAAATAATCCCGTTGTACCTCTGCCTGAAAAACATTTTTCTGCCGGTATTTTCCGTAAGCGCGGATTTCTCCGTCCGGCATCACGCACAGATTTCCCCATGCGTCCTCGTCCGGAGCGGCAACCACCGTCGGTTCAAAAATATCCGCATAAAATTTCCGGTCCTCCGCGCTCATGCGGGAAAAAATCCGCTCCAAATCCGTCTCGTAGCCCATTCAATCCGACTCCTTTTCCGTTTTGTCGTTTTCCGAATCCGGGAATGCGCAAAGCGCATAGTGATCGGAATAAAAATATCCGCACGCATCATCGTCCGGCACTGCATAGGAGGCATCCGGGTTCACCGGAAAATCCGTAAAAATATAGTCAATCTTCAACGGATTCTCCCTTTGTTTTCCGAAAGAATGGAAAGAGCCAGGTATTTTTGCGGTGGCATCCGTCATTTTCGGAGTGCCCGAATCCGAAAGGAGCAACGCTATCGCTTCGCTGTCCGGTGTCACATTGAAATCTCCCGTCAGGACGTACGGCAAACCCGTCGCCCGGATGCGCTCCAGAATCCGGGTGCATTCCAGGGTTTGTACAATCCCCTTGTGATGATCCAAATGGACGTTGAAAGCAGAAAACAGCTTCCGGCTTTTACGATCGTACAGCCGTGCACCGACCAATACGCGGGGACAATTGCTTTGTCCGATCCCCTGAAACCGGCTTCCGGCAGTATCCGGCTCCGGAGAAAGCCATTCCTCCCGAAAGAAATGGAGGCAGAACCGATTCTTTCGGTATGCCAGCGGGGTCCCTTCCCCGGAATAGTCTTCGTTTCTTCCGTGTCCCAGAAAAACATATTCCGGAAGGCGCTCCGAAAGGAAATCAAGCATCCGATCGTTCACTTCCTGAAGTCCGATCAGATCCGGATTCTCTCTCTTGATTACGAATACAATCTTTTCTTTTCGGTTTTCAAAGCAATTGATCCCGTCATTACCGTTCTCCACCCGGAGGTTGAATGTCATTACCTTCATCCGTTCATCCGCCTTTCTCCTTCACGGAATGCAAAAACAGGCGGGGATTTTTTCAAACCGCCCGCCGTTGTTGTTTTTTCAGATATTACTGCTGATCGTCCCCGGCAACCGTCATGCTCTCGTCGCCTTCCGGCATTGCCTGTGCGGCTTCCTCCAGAAGCGAACGGATGGAAAGGCTGACCTTCTTCTTTTCGTCGTCGATCTCCATAATCCGGGCATCCACAATCTGACCCTTCTCCAGCATGTCGGACGGCTGTGCAATCCGGTTCATGGCAATCTGAGAGATATGAATCAGACCATCCACGCCGTCAATGATTTCGGCAAATGCGCCGAACGGCATCAGGCTGACAATCTTCACAGAAACAATATCTCCAACCGCATACTGGGACTTAAAAATGTTCCAGGGGTTGGTTTCCTCGGTCTTGTAGCCGAGAGAAACTCTCTTCTTTTCGGGATCAAAGCTCTTGACGAACACGTCGATCTCGTCGCCGACGGAAACTACCTCTGCCGGATTGTGAATCCGCTTCCAGGAAAGCTCGGTCAGGTGAACCATACCGTCAACGCCGCCAAGATCCACAAATGCGCCGTAAGAGGTCAGGCTCTTGACAACGCCGTGATACTTCTTGCCGACCTCAACGTTTGTCCAGAAATCCGCCTCCTGTGCACGGCGCTGCTCACGCTGTACCTGACGGATGGAGCCGATTGCCTTCTTGCCCTGCTTGATCTCGATGACCTTGAAGCAAACGGTCTGACCGACCAGCGTCGAAAGATCTCCGTCCTTCGGAACACCCGTCTGGGAAGCGGGGATAAAGACACGGTTTGCATTGTAATAAACCACAACGCCGCCCTTGACTGCCTCGGCAACTCTGCCCTCCAGCACGGTCTTGTTCTCGCAGGCATCTGCGATGCTCTGCCAGTTCTTGTCCGCGTCCACTCTCTTCTTCGAAAGTTCCGCGATTCCTTCCTTGTCGCTGACACGGATAACAAAGGCTTCCACCTTGTCCCCGTTCTTGAAATGCTCGGTCAGCTTGTAGTTCGGCTCGTCAGAAACCTGTTCTGCCTTGATGTATCCGGTCACGCCGGCGCCGACGTCAAGCTGAAGCTCAGTGTCGGAAACGTGAGTCACGGTTCCGGTAACGACATCTCCTGTATTTAAAGTTAAGCATTGCGATTCGAGCATTTCTTCGAAATTTTCTTTCATTTCGCTCATGGTTTTATATACCTCCTCTATTTCATCCCGCGGCGTCGATGCACCTGCGACGATTCCGATATCATGCGATGAAGACAACTGCTGCGGAGCCAGCTCGGTTGCGTTGGCAATCCAGACGGTGTTCCTGCAGGAGCGGAGGCAAATCTCATATAACTTTGCTGTATTGGAGCTTTCTCTTCCGCCGATGACGACCATTGCATCACAACGTGCCGCAAGCGCCGCCGCTTCGTTCTGTCTTTCTTCGGTTACACTGCATATTGTATCAAAAATTTTGGCATTTGTATATAGTTTTTTTATTTTTTTTTGACTTTGGTGCCAATTTACTAAATTTTGTGTGGTTTGAGCGGCAATCACCGGCACTTTTTTGTGCAAATTATCCTCTTTTCGGGCACTCAAAACCTGTTCCATTTCCTCCGGAGAGGAAAAAACATACTTCTCGCCGGGAAAACAGCTCATAATTCCGATCACCTCGGGGTGATCTTTGGCACCGATCAGAACAAAAAATTCCTTTTCCGGGTCGCATTCCGCCGCAATCCGGTGAATTTTCTTGACGAACGGGCAGGTGCAGTCGACCCAGCGGAAAAAGGGATTTTTCCCTGCCGCCGACTCCAGAAGCCGCACCGTTTCCTGCGGACAGCCGTGCGCGCGCACCAGCACGGTCACGGGATGGTCGGCGGATGCCTTTTCCGCAAGCTCCGGAATCTGCTCCGCCGATACGGTCGCAACGCCTCGTGCGGCGAGAGAGGCATTGTAGGTTTCGTTGTGAATCAGATGCCCGAGGGTACAAATCCGCTCCCCCGGCAAAGCGTTTTTCAGCGCCTCCTCCAACCGATCCGTCGCGCGCTTGACCCCGAAGCAAAAACCTGCATGCTCCGCCACTGTAATGCTTCTCATGTCAGGCTCCCGCACGGACGAAAGCCTGTCCGCTCCGCAACCAGCCGGATGATCTCGTCGGCACATTCCGCCGGAGTCATCTCCGAGTTGTCCATCCGGATTGCGTCGGCGGCGGCAACCGCCGGAGCCACTGCACGGGTGCGGTCATTTTCATCCCGACGCTTCATATCGGCAAGAACCTCTTCAAAGGTCACCTGCATTCCCTTCTCTGTCAGTTCCGTGTGTCTGCGACGGGCGCGGCATTCATCGCCGGCGAACAGAAAAATTTTGACATCCGCATCCGGCAAAATCACCGTTCCGATGTCTCTGCCGTCCATAATCACACTCTGCTCCCGTGCAATCCTGCGCTGGGTTTCCAGAAGGAACGCACGGACGGCGGGAATTGCCGAGACCGCCGATGCGTACATGGAGATTTCCGGCGTGCGGATCCTGTTCCCCAGCGCCTCTCCGTTGAGAAGCACCGTCTGCGTTCCGTTCTCGTATCTGAGCTCCACGCAGACCTGCGGCAACAGCGCCGCAACGGCAGCGGCATCCTTCGGATCCGTATTGCGGGAGCGCACGTAATATCCGACCGCCCGGTAGAGCGCACCCGTATCGACATAAATAATCCCCAGCCGCTTTGCGATTTCCTTTGCAACCGTGGATTTTCCGGCGCCGCTCGGACCGTCAATGGCAATCTGAATTTTCATAAACATCCTCCGTTGAACGCATCATGCCTCCGCCGCAGCCGTTCCGGCGGCTCTCGCGGTGGAAAATGCGATCTGTAAATTGAATCCGCCCGTGTAAGCATCCACGTCCAGCAGTTCACCGGCGAAGAACAGCCCCGCGACCAATCTGGACTCCATGGTTTTCGGATTCACCTCCCGCACGCTGACGCCGCCCCGTGTCACGATTGCTTCCTCGATGGGGCGCGTCCCGTGCAGCGGAATCCGCAGGCATTTCAGAGTATGAACCATCCGTTCCCGCTCCTCACGGGTCACGGAATTCACCTTTTTGTGCATTTCAATCCCGCAAAGTCCAGGAAAAACCGGAATCATTTTCTGCGGAAGCAGTTCTCCGAGTGCGTTTCCGAAGTCCCGGTTCCGGAATTTTTCAAAATCCGAACGGATCCGGGCATCCAGTGTTTTTTCATCCAGCGCCGGCTTGAGGTCAATCTCCGCCGCATATTTACCGGGGCAAATGTCCGAAAGGTGCGCCGATGCCGAAAGAATCAGCGGTCCGGTCAGCCCGAAATGCGCAAACATCAGTTCCCCAAAATCCTCGTACACCGCTTTTCCGGAAGCCGTGTCACGAACCGTCAGGCGGATGTTTCGCAGAGAAAGCCCCTGCAAAGCCCCGCAAAGTCTTCCCTCCGCCGTCAGCGGCACCAATGACGGGAGCAGCGGAGTGACCGTGTGCCCCGTCTCACGCGCCAATCGGTATCCATCCCCGTCGGAGCCGGTCAGCGGATAGGATTTTCCGCCCGTACAGACAATCACCGCGTCGGAAAGAAACGTTTCCCCTCCGGCGACCACACCGGAAACATGGCCGTTTTCCGTCAGGAGCCGTTCCGCCCGCCGGTGAACCACATGGACTCCGGCATTCCGGCATTCCTTTTCCAGTACCGCGACAATATCTCCGGCATGATCGGAAACCGGAAAAACGCGCTTTCCGCGCTCTGTTTTCAGCGGAACCCCGGCATCCTCAAAAAAGCGCATGGTGTCCTGCGGAGAAAAGCGGTTCAATGCCGCGTAAAGGAACCGCGGATTGGTGGGAACATTGGAAAGAAATTCTGTAATCTCGCAGTTGTTTGTCACATTGCATCTGCCTTTTCCGGTGATGCGCAGTTTTTTTCCCATCCGGTCGTTCTTTTCAAAGAGTGTGACCTCTGCCCCGCACCGTGCCGCGGTCAACGCCGCCATCATTCCGGCGGCTCCGCCGCCGATTACAAGCACCTGCACTCCGGTCAGTCTCCCTTTTTCTCGTAAACATCGTAATAATCCCAGATTTCCTCCAGTGCGCGGAGGCGCTCTGTGACCTCCTTCTGTCTTTTGCGGGCAATGGCGACAATCATGGCATTGATGATGCTCAAAGGAGCCACAAGAGAATCCACAAACGAAGCCATATCGCTCTGCGCCGTCAGAAGCTGGCTGGCATACACGGCGATGGGAGAAACCCTGCTGTCGGTCAGCGCCACCACATCCGCACCCTGCTTCCGCGCATATTCCACGGTTTTGATGATCTGCTTGGAATAACGGGGGAAGCTGATGGCGATCATAACATCCTCTTTCCCGATGTCCATGATCTGTTCGAAAAGCTCACTGTCGGAGGCAGCCTGAACAAACCGGACGTTGTCGAAAATCATCCGCAGGCTGAAATTCAGAAACCCTGCCAGCGTTGACGAGGAGCGCACTCCGATGATATAAATGGTCTTTGCCCCGGAAATCCGGTTCACCGCTTCCTCAAAGGAGCTGTGATCGATCTCCTCCATGGTATGCCGGATTTTGTCCATATCGGAAAGCAGAACCTTGTCCAACACATCGCCCTGACCGATCAGATCGTTGGTCACCTCCATCCGCTGGAAGGAGGTCAGCCGGCTCCGGATCATCTTCTGCAGAGCGTGCTGAAATTCCGGATATCCCTCGTATCCGAGTTCAATGGCAAAACGCACCACCGTGGACTCCGAAATACCGACCGTCCCCCCCAGCTTGGAGGCGGTCATGTACGCGGCTTTTTCGTAGTGCGCAAGAATATAAGAGGCAATCAGCTTTTGCCCCTTGGAAAAGGAGGGCATTCCCTCCTCGATATGCTTCAGTAAATCTCCGCTCATTTGTTCAACTCCCGTATGATCTTTGTCGGAATGTACGTTTCATTATACCGCACAAAACCGGAAATGTCAACCGATTTTGCCGAAAACTTTTTTTCGGCGGCACAAACTTTCAAAGCAAAAAAGAGGCATTTTGCTTCCGAAGAAGCTCCCTGCCTCTCTCTGCCGCAGTCTCCGGAACCTTTTTTCAAAGCTCCGCGCCGCCGCGTAAAAACCGTTCCAGATGCTCGTTCCCGGAATTTTCGAAAACCTCCTCCGGTGTTCCCTCCGCGGCAATCACGCCTTCTCTCATATAGATCACACGATCCGAAACATTCCGCGCAAATGCCATCTCATGCGTCACGATCACCATGGTTTTTCCCATGTCCTTCAGCCCCCGGATCACCCGCAGAACCTCTGCGGTCAGTTCCGGATCCAGCGCCGAGGTCGGCTCGTCAAAGAAGAGCACCTTCGGCTCCAGCGCCAGCGCCCGCGCAATCGCGACCCGCTGTTGCTGACCGCCGGAAAGTTCGCACGGATAGGCATCCGCACGATCCGCAAGATTGACCTTTGCAAGCAGCGCCTCCGCCGTCGCCCGCGCCGTCTCCTTCGGCTGCTTCAGCACCCGCACCGGTGCATCCATCACGTTCTGAAGCACGGTCCGGTGCGGAAAAAGGTTGAAGCTCTGAAATACCAGACCGACGTTCCACAGAATCTCCCATCGCTCCTTCGCCGGTGCATAGACAGAAGCTTCGCCATTGTCGCCGTCCGCAAGACAGCTGCCGCAGATGCGGATGGTTCCGGTATCAATCCGTTCCAATCCCGTTGCACACCGCAGGAGCGTGGACTTGCCGGAACCGGAGGAGCCGATCAGGGAAAGCACCTCTCCCTCCCGGACAGAGAGCGAAATTCCGCGGAGCACATCCTGTCCGGGAACAAACGCCTTCCGGATATTGCACATTTCAATCAGATTCATGACGTCCTCCGTCAGCGGATGCTGTAATAGTTCATCTTCTTTTCCAGCCGCTCCATTCCGAACGCCACCGCAAAGTTGAAGATGTAATAGATCACTCCGGCAACAAACAGCGGCAGAATATCGCTCAGTGAAGCGGAAACCTGCTTTGCCACCGTAAACATTTCAATCACGCCGATGGTGTACGCCAGCGAGGTATCCTTAATCAGCGTAATGACCTCATTTGTGACCGTCGGCAGAATCCGCCGGATGACCTGCGGAAGAATGATATGAAAAAAGGTCTGTCGCCGGCTGTAGCCGAGTACTGCCGCCGCCTCATACTGTCCCACCGGCATCGATTCAATTCCGGACCGGTAAATTTCCGCAAAATACGCCGCATAATTGATGACAAATCCGATCAGAACGGCAATCAGACGGTAATTGGAGCCGAACACGCTCAGGGGAATCCGGAAAAGATAATACGGCAGAAAATAGACCACCACCAATTGGAGCATCAGCGGCGTTCCACGCATCACGGAAATATAGATGCGGAAAACAGTGCTGACGATACGGTTCTTTGCACGTCTGCCGAAGCAGACGAGAAATCCGAGCGGAAGAGAAAACAAGAGCGTCACAATAAAAATCAGGAAGGACGTTCCCATTCCCTCCAGAAGCAGTGACAGTATTTTGCCGATGGTCATAGCAATCGGTTCCTTTCTTCACTTTTATCCGGTTTGATGCCCTTCAGGCTTTCTCGCCAACACAGGAACAGCGCCGCAAAAAAGTGCGGCGTTGTTCCTGTGCTGAAACAAATTCAATTATTTGGTAATCACCAGCACGCTCGGATCAATGCCGTACTTCTTGGCAAGATCCACAATGGTGTTGCCGTCAGCGGCAAGCTCTTCCATGGCTCCCTGCACCGCGTCGCGCAGCTCGGTGTTTCCCTTCTTGAAGCCGACGCCGTACTGCTCGGACTTCAGGGTCTCCGTCAGGATCGTGTAACCGCTCTTGCCGTTCATCAGATACTTGCCGACCGATTCGTCGATGACAAGTGCATCCACGCCGGAAGCGGTCAGTTCGTTGAATCCGGTCACATAATCCTTGCAGGTCAGATATTTGCCGTCCTTCAGGGAAGCAACCAGCTCCGTTTTATCCTTCAGTGCACTCTCTCCGGAGGAATCCGCCTGCGCGGTGACCACCTTTCCTGCAAGATCGGCAAGGGTCTTGATGCCAGAATCCGATCGAACCAAAACCACAATCGTGTTGTCCACATAGGGCTTCGTCCATTCGTAGTCGTTCTCTCTGCCGTTGATGGTGAATCCGTTCCAGATGCAGTTGATCTCGCCTGCATCCATCAGGGGATCCTTCAGATTCCAGTCGATGGGACGAAGCTCCAACTCATATCCGAGCTTGTCGCAAACCAGCTTGGCATATTCCAGATCAAAGCCGACATACGTATTGGTTTCCGTATCCAGATATCCGTAAGGCGGATATTCCGCGTCAAAGCCGACAATCAGCTTTTTCTTTTCTCCCGACGAGCAGGAGGACAGCGCCACACATCCCGCAAGCATCAGCACGGCAAGCATCAGAGCAACGATTTTTTTCATGTTACAATCTCCTTTGGATTTGGTTTCTTCGGTCGTTTTCACGGGGAGCGGTTCTGCCGTCTTCCCCTTACGCTTTAGCATTTTACCACGCTAAAGTGTTCCTGTCAACCCCTCTTTTCAAAGATTGTAAGATGTCACAATTGCTTTATCACGATATGATTGTTTTTATTTATTTTCGACAAGTTTCGGAGCAGAGTCGGAGGAAAGACGCTTTTTCAGGTACTGTCCCGTAAAGGATTCTTCCACCTGTGCAACCGCTTCCGGGGTTCCCGTCGCCACGACGGTTCCGCCGCCTTCCCCGCCTTCGGGACCCAGGTCAATCAGATAGTCCGCGCTCTTGATGACATCCAGATTGTGCTCGATCACCAGCACCGAGTTTCCGCTGTCGCACAGCCGCTGCAGGATTTCCAGCAGCTTTGCCACATCGGCGGAATGCAGTCCCGTCGTCGGCTCGTCCAGAATATAGAAGGTCCGCCCGGTCGCCCGTTTGGAAAGCTCGGTTGCAAGCTTGACCCGCTGTGCCTCCCCGCCGGAAATGGTGGTGGAGGGCTGCCCGATCTTGATATACCCCAGTCCCACGTCATAAAGCGTTTGCAGCTTCCGCTGAATGGCGGGAATGCCGTCGAAGAAAGCAAGCCCCTCCTCCACGCTCATTTCCAGCACCTCATAGATATTCTTTCCTTTATAGCGCACCTCCAGCGTATCGCGGTTGTAACGCTTTCCTTTGCATACATCGCAGGTCACGTATACATCCGGAAGGAAGTGCATCTCAATCTTTTTGACGCCGTCTCCTTCGCATGCCTCGCATCTGCCGCCTTTTACATTGAAGGAAAAACGACCGGGACCGAATCCCTTGGCTTTCGCATCCTTGGTCTGCGCAAAGAGATTGCGGATGTCGGCAAAAAGTCCGGTGTAGGTTGCCGGGTTGGAGCTTGGCATCCGACCGATCGGGCTCTGGTCAATGGCAATCACCTTGTCCAGATGTTCCAGCCCCTCCAGGGACGTATACTTGCCCGGATAGGCAATGGCACGGTTGAGCTTTTCCGCCAGTACCGGATAAAGAATTCCGTTTACCAGCGAGGATTTTCCGGAGCCGGAAACGCCTGTGACGCAGACAAAGCATCCCAGCGGAATATCGACATCAATATTTTTCAGGTTGTTCTGTCGTGCACCGACAATCCGGAGAAAGTTTCCGTTCCCCGGGCGGCGGGAGGCAGGCACCGGAATTTTCCGCCTGCCGGAAAGGTAGGCACCCGTCACGGAATCCGGATTTGCCATGACCTCTGCCGGAGTTCCGGCGGCAACCACCCGTCCGCCGTGAATTCCGGCACCGGGACCGATGTCCAGAAGATAGTCGGCATTCTCCATCGTTTCCTCGTCATGCTCCACCACAATCACGGTGTTTCCGAGGTCACGGAGCCGTTTGAGCGTGGCAATCAGCTTGGAATTGTCCCGCTGATGCAGACCGATGCTCGGTTCGTCCAGAATATACAGCACTCCGACCAGAGAGGAACCGATCTGCGTGGCAAGCCGGATGCGCTGTGCTTCCCCGCCGGAAAGCGTCCCCGCCTTGCGGGAAAGCGTCAGATAGTTCAGACCGACACTGACAAGAAATCCGAGCCGGGAACGAATCTCCTTCAGGATTTCCGCGGCAATCTTCTGTTCGGTATTGCTCAGCTCCAGACGGTTGACAAATTCCAGCGCCTGTACAATGGAAAGCGAACAGAACTGCTGGATGTTCAGCCCTCCCACCGTCACGGCAAGCGCCGTCGGAGAAAGCCGCTGCCCGTGACATTCCGGGCACGGCGCCTCCTCGACAAACTGATTGTAGTATTCGTTTCCGCCCATCTGCATCCGGGTCTCAATCATCCTGACCAGTCCCTCAAACTTTGCCAGCTGATGATGCTCCTGATGACCGAACCAGCGGTGAATGTCATATTTTTCGTCTCCCGTTCCGTAAAGGAGCAGCTTGTATTGCTCCTCGCTGAAGTCCTTGAGCGGCGTGTCCAGACCGAAACCGAAGCGCTTTCCGACCGCCGCAAAGAGCGGGCCGTTCCAGCTTTCTTCCTCCAGCGTCTTGAATCCGTTGACATTGATGGCTCCCTCGGACAGGGACAACTCCCGGTTCGGGATCAGTCGCTCCTCCGCAATGCGCTGCAACTCGCCGAGCCCCGCACAGCGCGGGCAGGCTCCCGCCGGGTTATTGAAGGAAAACATCCGCGGCTCCAGTTCACCAAAGGAAATTCCGTGCTCCTCGCAGGCATAGGTCTGCGAAAATTCCAGTTCCTCCGGTTTCCCCTCACGCGGCAGCTTCACTACGGTCAGATGCCCGTCCGCCGCATGAAGCGCGTTCTCCACGGAATCGGACAGACGCGCCTCAATCCCCTCTTTCATTACCAGTCGATCCACCACGATTTCAATCGAGTGCTTCCGGTTTTTGTCCAGCGCGATTTCTTCGCTGAGGTCGTACATGTTTCCGTCCACCCGCACCCGGACATAGCCGCGCTTGCGTGCGTCCGCAAAAACCTTCTCATGCATTCCCTTCTGGGACCGTACCACGGGTGCCAGAATCAGGAAACGCTCCCCTTCCGGGAAGGTCATGATCCGGTCGATGATCTGATCCGTGGTCTGCTGGCGGATTTCCTTCCCGCAGACCGGGCAGTGCGGAACGCCGATGCGTGCGTACAGCAACCGGAGATAATCATAAATCTCCGTCACCGTACCGACCGTTGAACGCGGATTTTTGGATGTGGTTTTCTGGTCGATGGAAATGGCGGGAGACAGCCCCTCAATGGAATCAATATCCGGCTTATCCAGCTGACCGAGAAACATTCTGGCATAGGAAGAGAGCGACTCCACAAAACGGCGGTGCCCCTCCGCATAGATGGTATCAAACGCCAGTGACGACTTTCCGGAGCCGGAAAGTCCCGTCAGAACCACCAGCTTGTCCCGCGGTATCTCCACATCAATATTTTTCAGATTGTGTACCCGCACTCCGCGGACGGTAATCTGATTCGGCATACTTCAATCCTCCCTTCAAAAACAGAGCCAAAGTCCCCGTTGACAGTTCCGGACATTTTCGCTTTCAAGCGGTAAAAATCACCGGAAGGAGCGCGGACGCTCGGTTTTTCCGCCCCGGAGCTTTTCGATTTCATCGCGCAGAAACGCCGCTTTTTCAAACTCCAGCTGCCGCGCGGCAGACTTCATTTCGGAGGTCATTTCGGCAATCAGCTTTTCCTTTTCCGAAGGACTCAGCTTCTTTTCCGGCACCCGGCGGTTCTTTTCCCGGCGCTTGGCATCCCGCTCCTCCGTCGTTCCGACCTCAATCACATCGCGCACACTCTTGACAATGGTGCGCGGAACAATTCCGTGCTCTTCATTGTAGGCACGCTGAATCGCACGACGGCGTTCGGTCTCCGCGATGGCACCCTGCATCGACCGGGTAACATTGTCCGCATACATAATGACCTTGCCTCCGGCGTTCCGTGCCGCACGCCCGATCGTCTGGATCAGCGATCGCTCCGCCCGCAGAAAGCCCTCTTTGTCTGCGTCAAGAATCGCCACGAGCGAGACCTCCGGAATATCCAGACCTTCCCGCAGCAGGTTGATTCCGACCAGAACATCAAAAACGCCGAGCCGCAGATCCCGGATGATCTCCATCCGCTCCATGGTATCCACATTGAAATGAATGTAGCGGACGCGGATACCGTTGGATTCCATATATTCGGTCAGATCCTCCGCCATTTTTTTGGTCAGCGTCGTAACCAGAACCCGTTCTCCCTTCGCGGCACGCAGGCGAATCTCTCCCAGCAGATCATCCACCTGACCTTCAATCGGGCGAACCTCCACCTCCGGATCCAGAAGTCCCGTGGGTCTTATGATCTGCTCCACCACCTGTCCGGAATGTTCCTCTTCATAGTCGCCGGGGGTTGCGCTGACAAAGACCGCCTGATGAATGCTTTCCTCAAACTCGTTGAAATAAAGCGGTCGGTTGTCATAGGCGGACGGCAGGCGGAAGCCGTAATCCACCAGATTCTTTTTTCGCGCCGTGTCGCCGCCGCTCATGCCTCGTACCTGCGGAACGGTCACGTGCGACTCGTCAATGAACATGATATAATCGTCCGGAAAATAGTCCAGAAGTGTAAACGGGGTGGAGCCCTTCGGTCGCCCGGAAAGCACGCGGGAATAGTTTTCCACTCCGGAACAGAATCCGACCTCCCGCAGCATTTCCAGATCATACTTAACCCGCTCCCGGATTCTCTGTGCCTCCAGAAGCTTGTTTTCCGACTCGAAAAACGCGACACGTTCCTCCATTTCGCGTTCAATTTCCGCAAGCGCCGCCTCCCGCTTTTCGTCCGACACCGCATAGTGCGTCGCAGGATAAACGGCGGCATAGGAAAGCAAACGCCGCACCTCTCCCGTCACCAGATGAATTTCGGAAATCCGGTCGATCTCATCTCCGAAGAACTCCACCCGGATGGCACAGTCGTTCATATTTGCCGGAACCACCTCCACCGTGTCGCCGTTGACCCGGAAGGTGTCTCTTGCAAGAGCCATGTCGTTTCTGGTATAGCTGTTTGCCACCAGCTTGCGCACGAAAATATCGCGGCTCATCTGCATTCCGGGGCGAACGGCAAGCACCAGCCCCTGATACTCGGAAGGATCTCCGAGCGAATAAATGCAGGAAACCGAGGCGACAATGATGACGTCCCGGCGTTCAAACAGCGCGCTGGTCGCACTGTGCCGCAAGCGATCGATTTCGTCGTTGATCAGCGCGTCCTTTTCGATATACATATCCTTACCCGGAATATACGCTTCCGGCTGATAATAGTCATAGTAGGAAACAAAATACTCCACCGCGGCATCCGGAAAAAACTCCCGCATCTCGGAACACACCTGCGCCGCCAATGTTTTGTTCGGCTCCAGAATCAGCGTCGGACGGTTCAGCCCGGCAATGACATTCGCCATGGTGAAGGTTTTTCCGGAACCGGTTACCCCCAGAAGCGTCTGCATCCGCACGCCGGAGAGAATTCCTTCGGTCAGCTTCGCAATCGCCTGCGGCTGGTCGCCCGTCGGCGAAAATTCACTTTTCAGCACAAAAGGACGTGTATCCATTGTTCCCTCCAAAACCATTATCGGAATTATCAGCAAGAGAATATTTTAGCATATTCCCCCGAAAAAGTCAATTGTTTTTCTGAATTTGGAAAAATATTTTTACAAATCAAAACCAAAAGCGAAGCAACCGCAGCAATCAGATGTGCAAAAACGTCCCTTTCCCGGAAAAAATAGATTCGTGATGCACTTTTTTTCGAAAAAACTATGGAAATCCGGAGAAAAGTGTGCTATAATATAATAAATATTGTTATATTTCTTCCTGCAATAAACATCCGGCAGGATTTTCCCCGTTTTGAAAGGATTTTGCAATGCCCTCTTTTATCGAAAAAGCCGAGCAGGTCACGCTCCCTGTCATTGCTCTGCAGGGATCGGTGGCATTCCCCCTGATTCCGATTAACTTCGAAGCAGCCGACGCAAGTGCTTCCGCCGCCGCAAAAGCGGCAGGTCTCGGCTCCTCGTTCATTTTTCTGGTAACCGTCCGCGACCACGCGAAAAAAAGCGATGATGAATTCCCCTACTACAGCATCGGAACCGTTGCAAGGATCCGGCAGCTGATCCGCACTCCGGAAGGAGAAACCCGGATTCTTGCGGAAGGACTCGTACGGGCATCCGCCCTCCAGTACCGGTCGGCAGGCGCCTACCCGGAAGCGGATCTTATCTGCAAGCACATCGTTCTGCCGGATCACGGCGGCGTGCGCGGAGAAGCGGCAATCCACGAAATGCTCCGCTCCGTAGAAAACAACCTCCACTATCTTCCCGCGGACAGCGATGACCTTGTCAAAGCGCTGCATGGGTTTGACGATCCCGGCACACTTGCCGACTTCATTGCGGCAAACATTCTGGTGCGTACCGTGGACAAACAGGCGGTTCTGGAATGCTTTGACCCCCTGCGCCGTGCGGAAACCCTTCTGGAGATTCTGGAAGAGGAATCCGCCGTCATGCAGGAGGAAGCCGCCATCCGCCGCAAGGTCAACGCCCGCATGAACCGGAACCAGCGGGAATATTATCTCCGGGAACAGATCAAGGTCATTCAGGAAGAGCTCGGAGAAGGAGACGAAACCGCGGAATTCGCCGAGCGGATCCGCTCCACGCCCATGCCGGACGGGGTGCGTGCCAAGCTCACAAAAGAAAACGAACGACTGGCAAAAACGCCCTACGGCTCGGCGGAGGCAACCGTTCTTGCCAATTATCTGGACGTCTGTCTGAACATTCCGTGGGAAAAGAAAACCAAGGATCGCGTCAGCTTCTCCGCCGTACAGAAGGTACTGGACGCCGATCACAACGGCATGGAAAAGGTCAAGGAGCGTATTGTCGAATATATCGCGGCAAAGCAGCTCAATCCGGAGCTGAACAACCAGATTCTCTGTCTGGTCGGACCTCCCGGTGTCGGAAAAACCTCTGTCGCCGCCTCCATTGCAAGAGCGATGAACCGCAAATACGTGCGCATCTCCCTCGGCGGCGTGCGCGATGAAGCGGACATCCGCGGACACAGAAAGACCTATATCGGCGCCATGCCGGGCAGAATCATCACTGCTCTGACGCAAGCCGGTGTCCGCAATCCGCTGATTCTTCTGGACGAGATCGACAAGCTGACGCGGGATACCCACGGGGATCCCTCCTCTGCGCTTTTGGAAGTGCTTGACGGAGAGCAGAACAAAAACTTCCGCGATCACTTCACCGAGCTTCCCTTCGACCTTTCGGACTGCGTTTTCATTGCCACGGCAAATACGCTGGAAACCGTTCCGCGTCCCCTTCTGGATCGGATGGAGATCATCGAACTCCCCATCTATACCAAGCGGGAAAAGCTGGAGATTGCCCGCGATCACCTGATTCCGAAACAGCTGAAGCGCCATGGTATGAACCGCCGGATGCTGAAAATCACCGACGAAGCAATCATCGAAATCATCGACTATTATACCAGAGAAGCAGGTGTGCGCAATCTGGAGCGCACCATTGCTTCCCTGTGCAGGAAAGCTGGAAAGAAGCTGCTGGAAAACGGCAGAAAACCGCTTACCGTCGGCAAAGAGCAAATCCGCGAATATCTCGGTGCGCGCAAGCTTCTTCCGGAGCTGGTGGATGCCGAGGATGAAGCCGGATGCGTCAACGGGCTTGCCTATACGGAGCTTGGCGGAACCCTTCTCAAGGTCGAGGTTGCCGTTCTGGAGGGAACCGGAAAGATTGAGACTACCGGCTCACTCGGTGACGTTATGAAGGAATCCGCAAAAATTGCCGTCAGCTATGTCCGCTCCGTTGCATCGGAATACGGCATTCCTACGGATTTTTACAAAACCAAAGACCTGCACATTCATTTCCCGGAGGGAGCCACCCCGAAGGACGGACCTTCCGCCGGAGTGACCATGGTTACGGCGCTTATCAGCGCTCTGACCGGACGTGCCGTCCGGCATGATGTTGCCATGACCGGAGAAATCAGCCTGCGCGGCAACGTACTTGCGATCGGCGGATTGCGTGAAAAAACCATGGCGGCATATACCGCAGGAGCCAAAACGGTTCTCATTCCCCATGAAAACCTGCGCGATCTGGAGGAACTGGATCCGCTTGCCCGCGAAAACCTCCGGCTGATTCCCTGCAAGCGGATTTCCGAGGTTCTGGAAAATGCGCTTGTACCGACGATGGCGGAGAATCACGAAAGCACTTCGGAGGATGTCGCTGCGGCATCCCGCTTCATCCCTCTGCCGGCAGGGCTTCCGGCAAACCCGGTACACTTTTCCGGGAATTGAAGCCGATACCGCCTTCCATCAAGAAAGGACGCTCTATGTCGCTGAACCTCAACCTTGTTTCCCTGCGGATCAGTGCGGGACTTCCCGGACAGTTTCCGACGGATCCGATTCCGCAGGTTGCTTTTTCCGGTCGCTCCAATGTCGGAAAAAGTTCGCTGATCAACTCTCTTCTCGGCAGAAAGAGCCTGGCACGTGTCAGCTCCGCACCGGGAAAAACCGTCACCGTCAATTTCTATGACGTGGATAAAAAGCTGTTTCTGGTAGATCTGCCCGGCTACGGCTTTGCCAAGCGCTCTCCGGAGGAAAAGGCAAAATGGTCGGCGCTGACCGATGGTTACTTTACAAAGAACCCGAACCTGTCCCTCATCCGGCTGGTGATCCAGCTGGTGGACAGCCGCATCGGAACCACCGAGGATGACCGCACGATGCTTTCCTATCTGGCATCGTCCGGACTTCCCTTCCTCATTGTCGCCACCAAATCCGACAAGCTCAATGCAACGGAGCGCCGCGCGGCGGAGGAACGTCTGCGGAATGATCCTTCCATCCCTTCGGACGCGCCGATTCTGTTCAGCTCCTCCCAGAAGGGAGAAGGAAAAGCCGAACTCTGGAAGCAGATTGCCCTTTCTGCCGGACTGAAACTCTGACAACTTCTTCGGTTTCAAAAATCAAGAAAGCGAGAACCCCCTAAAATGCTGTTGTCCATTCTCTCCGGCGGCGACATCCGCTCCATTCTGATTTCCCTTTTGTTCAGCCTGCCCGTCATTATGTTTGCGCTCTCCCTGCATGAGACCGCGCACGGATGGGTCGCCTACAAATGCGGGGATCCCACCGCGTATCAGCTCGGCAGACTGACCCTCAACCCCCTCAAACATCTGGATCCCATCGGGTTTCTCTGTATGCTGGTGTTCGGGTTCGGATGGGCAAAGCCGGTACCGATCAATACAAGATATTTCCGCAACCCCAAACGCGGCATGGCACTGACTGCCATCGCGGGACCGCTTGCCAACCTGTTGCTCGGTGCGGTCAATGCCGCTCTGGCGGGACTGACACTGGCTTGGTGGAATTACCTCTATCTTTCTTCCACCTCCGCTTTTGCGGTTACCTGCGTCAGCCTGCTGTTTCAGATGCTGAACCTCGGCGCACAGATCAATTTTCTGTTTGCGCTGTTCAACCTCATCCCCGTACCGCCGTTTGACGGCTCCCGGATGGCGCTTGCCTTCCTGCCGTCCAAAATCTATTTCGGCATCATGCGCTACGAGCGGCAGATCATGTTCGGCATTCTGATTGTCTGTCTCGTGCTCTCCCGCTTCGGCATCTCCCCCTTCAGCCTGCTTGCCAATCTTCTGACCAATTGGATCGAAATGCCGATTGCCAACGGGCTGTGGTCGGTTCTGCGCGCGGGACTCGTCGCATAGCGTATCGGATCACACATTTCTATTTTTTGAAAACACCGAACGGAAAGGATGCTCCTCGCATGGAAGCTACCGTCACTTACCGTCTGGATCAGTTTGAAGGTCCCCTGGATCTGCTTCTGACCCTGATCCAGAAGAATAAAGTCAATATTGAGGACATCCCCATCGCCATCATCTGCGACCAGTATCTGGAGTACCTCCGCGCGGCAAAGGACATGGACATGGAAATTGCCGGCGAATTCATCGTCATGGCAAGCGAACTGATGCTCATCAAAAGCCGGATGCTCCTGCCAAAGGAAAAGAACGATGAAAAGGATCCGAGAGCCGACCTTGCCGATGCCCTTCTGCGGTATCAGCAGGCAAAGCAGGCGGCGGTCAAAATGGCAGAGCTGTACGCCGTTTACAGCGGAAGAATGGCAAAGGACACCGACGAGATCAGCATCGACACCACCTATGTGGCGGATCAGCAGGTTACCTCGCTGTGCGCTGCCGTCCGCCGGATGATCGCGGCAAACGAAAGCAGACCGAAGGCGGAAAAGCAGACCTTTGCCCCGATGATCGCCAAACCGATCGTTCCCGTGGATGTCAAGATCATCGGGATTCTGCATCACATGAAAAAGAAGCGCGACACCTCCATGCAGGAGCTGTTGCAGGATGCGGTCTCCCTGCCGGACATGATCGCCATTTTCCTCGGAATTCTGGAGCTGATCAAGGTTCGGAAAATTCTGATTGACGAAGATCCGGATTCCTACCGGATCATTCACGGAACCGATACCAGATTCATCGTCAACGACGCTCCTGCCGAGGAAGAATCCGGTGAAACGGCACCTGCGAAGGAGCAGGACGACGCGCCGATTCCTCTGTCCTCCAAGGCAGAGATGCACCGTGAGCAGCGCCGCATCCTGCGGGAAGCAAAGCTGGCGGAGAAAAAACGCCTGCGTGCCGAGGAGCGTGCACGTCGCGCAGCCGAACGGGCACAGGCAAAAGAAGAGACGTCGCAAACCGTCTGCCCGCCGGACGACAGTGATCTCGAAGCGGAGGAGGCGGTGGAAAAACTGCTGGACGATCGCCTATCCGCCGAGGAAGAGGATCTGATGGACGACCTCGGTCTTGATATGAACGAAATCATCCGCTCCATGGCGGAGCAGTCCAAAACACTGCCCGACCATAAAACGACGGAAAAAACATAAAGGAACCGTTACAGACTATGGAAGAAAAGAAACCGTCCGCACCGTATGCGGAGCCGCTCACTTCCGCACAGGAAATCGAGCAGGCAATTGAGGCAATTCTCTTTGCCGCCGGACATCCGATACGGTACGATAAGCTGGCAGAGGTGCTGGGGCTGTCCCTGAAGGACGTCAAAGCTGTCACCAAAGAGATGGCGGCGCATTTTGAGGAGGAGAGCACCAATCACGGCATTCTGCTCCTGCTCTACCCCACCGCCTGTCAGCTCACCACCAAAGAAAAATATGCTCCCTATATCCGGGAGGCTCTCGGCATCCGCCGCGGCGGGAACCTGTCCGCATCCTCCATGGAGGTGCTCGCGGTCGTCGCCTATAACCAGCCGGTCACCCGTTCCTTTGTGGATCTGGTACGCGGCGTGGACAGTTCTTACGCCGTCAATTCTCTGCTGGATAAAGGGCTGATTGAGGCGGCGGGGCGGTTGGACGCACCGGGTCGTCCGATGCTGTATGTGACGACCGACAAGTTTCTGCGGGTATTCGGCATTCACTCTCTGGACGAACTTCCGCAGACCGAGGCTCTGAGCGTCGCCGCGGCGCAGCTGGAGGAGAACTCCGCTTCCGGCGGAGATACGCCGGATACATCGGAGGAAGCACCGCCCGCCGGCGAATATACCGAACCGGTGGATTCCGAGGAAGAGCATCTCGTTTTTGAAGCGGGAGCGGCTCCGACCCATGAGTCGGATGCCGGAAAGCCCATCGCAGAGGATACCGAACCGAACCGAGAGGAGGAGTTGCCTTGATTGCATTGTGGATCGTTCTCGCGATCGTTGTGCTGTTCTGCATTCTGATCTTTTTCGGCTCCGCCAAAATCCGGATTTCTTACAACGGGAAGCCGGATATCACCGCTTCCGTGGCAGGCATCCGGTTCCGGATTCTCCCGCAGAAGGTTGCCGCGGACGGAGATCACGGTACCGATCTTGCGGATTGCAAAAATCCGGATCGGATTTTGCGGAAAGAGCTGAAACGGCAGAAAAAAATTGCCGCCAAGCTGGAAAAGAAACGGAGAAAAGCCGCAAAAAAAGAAGCCAAACGGTTGCGGAATCTGGAAAAGCAGCCGATTCCCCCCGTGGTGCCGGCTCCGAATCTGAAGGAAAATCTGCAAATGATCCTTGCACTGGTCAAAAAGCTCTACCGGGAGACCGGCGGCAGGCTCCATATCCGGATTGACCACTGCCACATTTCCGTCGGCACCGACGATGTTGCCAAAACCGCCGTCCTGTACGGGGTCTGCATACAGGGTGTCGCGGCACTGCTGGAGCTGACCAAAAGCGGTTATCCGCATACACGTTACAAAACGGAAGATATCTCCGTCACCCCGGACTACCTTTCGGAAAAATCCAGCGCCGATCTCCTCGTAATCTGTTCCGTCCGTTTGTTCCGCCTGATCGGCATCGGGCTCCGGATGCTGATGGCTTACAACCGGGAGAAGCAAAGGGCGCAGGAAAAAGCAATCCGCAGAGTCAGGAACTCCCTGCGGGATGCCTGCTGAATCGTTTCAATCAATTAAAAAATATCAACTGATAAAATGAAAGGAAATTTCATTATGGAAAACGAATCTTCCGTGAAACAACTGATCGAGAATTCTCTGGAGCAGATCCGCACCATCATCGACGCGGATACCGTTGTCGGAAAGCAGATCGTCACGCCCTCCGGCGCTATCATCATTCCGATTTCCAAGGTTTCCATGGCTTTTGCCTCCGGCGGACTGGATCTGCCCGCAAAGCGCCCCAATGCCGACGGCTACACCTCCAAGAACTTCGGCGGCGGTGGCGGAACCGGTGTCAGCGTGACTCCGGTCGGTTTTCTGACCGTGACTCCGGAAGGAGAGGTCAGCATGCTCCCCATGACGCAGGAAAAAGCCACCCCCATCGAGCAGATTGCCGACATCATCAACAGCACACCTGATCTGATCGGTCGCATCAAAAACATCTTTACAGGCGACAAAAACGCCGTGACGGATGAAGAAAAAGAAGCGGAATATCAGAAAAAGCTGGCAGATGCCGCCATGGAAGAGCTGGAAAAGGAAGTCGACGAGGAAGAGGACTACGACAACCTGCCGGAAGAGGCAGAGGAAGTTCCCATGACCCGTGCGGAAAAGCGCCAGCTCCGGAAGGAAGAAAAGCTTCGTCGGAAGCTGGAGAAGAAAGGCATCCCTTCGGATGAGGTGGTTTTCACCGATGATCTGGATGCTCCCACCCGTGTGGTCAAAAAAGGAAAACTCTCGGACAGAACCCTTGATAAGGGCGAACTCCGGTAAAATTCTTTTTTCCTGACATAAAAGAACCTCCGGAAAAATATACATGTTCCAGAATGTATTTTTTCCGGAGAGTCTTGTTATGTCAAAAACAAAAAAAGTTCTGCTCTTTTTCCTGATTGCCGCACTTCTGACCGGCATCATCCCCACCGCTCCGGAGGCACTTCCGGAGCCGACCGCCGACAATGCCGCGGCACCGATTTCGCCGCCTGCATCTCTGTCCGCGTCCGCCGCCGTTCTGATGGAAGCGGAAAGCGGCAGACTCCTGTATACAAAAAATGCCGATACCCCCCTCCCCATGGCAAGCACCACCAAGATTATGACTGCACTGGTTGCCCTGGAATGCGCCTCTCCGGATCGCGTCATCACGGTTGCACCGGAAGCGGTCGGCGTAGAGGGCTCCTCGGTCTATCTGACCGAGGGGGAAAAGCTGACCCTGGAGGATCTTCTGTACGCACTCCTGCTGGAATCTGCCAACGACGCGGCAACGGCAATTGCCATCGGACTCTTTCAGACCACGGATGCTTTTGCGGAACAAATGAACCGCAAGGCGGCGGAACTGGGACTGACCAACACCCATTTCACTAATCCCCACGGTCTGGATCATCCGGATCACTGCACGACGGCGAGGGAGCTTGCCGTCATTGCGCAGGCAGCTTTGAAAAACCAGACCTTCCGAACCATTGTTTCCACCCGAAAAAAGACCATCCCTCACAGCGGAGAGGACGGTGTCCGTCTGTTGGTCAATCACAACAAGTTGCTGCGCACCTATGAGGGCTGTATCGGTGTCAAGACCGGCTATACCAAATCCAGCGGCAGATGTCTCGTTTCCGCCGCAGAGCGCGACGGCGTGACTCTGATCGCCGTCACCATCCGGGATCCGGATGACTGGCGGGAGCACAGCGCACTGCTGGATTACGGCTTTTCCCTCTGCCGCTCCGTAACGCTTGCAGGAAAAGGAACCATTGCTGTCAGCCTCCCGGTCGTCGGCGGAACAACGGAAAGCATTACCCTGACCAACCGGGAGGATTGCGCGGTTACACTTCCCCGCTCTGCCGGAACCATCCGTGCAGTGCTGGAATACAGAAGGTTCGAATACGCACCGGTTTCCAAGGATGAGACGCTCGGGGAAGCGGTCTTTTATGCAGACTGCGACGGAGACGGGAATTGTGAGGTCATTGCCCGTGCACCGCTTCTGGCGGATACTGCCGTGGAAAAGAAAACGACCCAAAAAGGCTTTTTCGCATGGCTCCGCGCTCTCTTTTCCGGAGGCTGACCATAAACATCATTTGATAAACAGAGCACTTTCTGCAATGCAGAATCACCGACAGAATCCCTTATATAATAAAAGGTAGGAAACATCAATCTCCGTTTTCTGCTTTCACACGACGGAAAGCGCCCTCGTTCTTACCCGAAATCCGGCAAAGGAGGACACAAAATGCGTTTGCAAAAATATTTTTCGGACTGCGGTATCCTCTCCCGCCGGGCGGCAGAGGCAGAAATCACAGCGGGCAAGGTTCTTCTCAACGGATGCCCTGCCCGCATCGGTGACTCCGTCACTCCGGGTGTCGATGTGGTGGAATACCGCGGCAAGCGGGTACTCCCCCGCACGGAGGACAAGCCCTACCGTTATCTCATGCTCCATAAGCCGCGCGGATATGTAACCACCGCGCAGGACGAGCATGGTCGGCACACGGTCACGGAGCTGGTCACCGGTGTCGGAACCAGAGTTTATCCGGTCGGCAGGCTGGATATGGATTCGGAAGGACTTCTGCTCCTGACCGACGACGGTGCCTTTGCCAATCTTCTGACCCATCCGCGCCATCACATCCCGAAAATCTATCATGTCACGCTCTCCGCGCCCCCAACAGAGGAACAACTGCGTCGGCTTCGGGCGCCGATGCAACTGGACGGATACCGACTCCAACCGATAAAAATCCGCCACATCAATGCAAACATTTTGGAAATGCAGCTTTACGAAGGCAGAAACCGTCAGATTCGGCGGATGTGTGACGCGGTCGGGCTGCATGTCGCACGTCTGTGCAGGGTCGCCATCGGGCAATTGCGGCTGCAGTCTCTTCCGGTCGGGCAATGGCGATTTCTGACGCCGGAGGAAGTCCGGTACCTGAAAACAGCCGAAGAAAACAGCGACAGTCAAAACCGGACATCCGGGTTGCCCACTGTACATCAAAAACAGGAAGGAAGTTGAACCATGCTGGAAGTATTACCGATTCAAAGCAAGCAGGAGCAGGAGGCGCTCTGTGCCCGTTGCGGCATTCCCTTCCGAACGGAACTGCTTGCCTATAAAGCCCTCACCAACGGAACCCTGCGCGGTATCTGTCAGTTTACCATGGATGCCGAAGGAGGAAGAATCGTAGACTTTTCTGCCGCACCGGATGCATATGAATTCGAACCAATGTTCGTCATGGGTCGTGCGGCACTCAATTTTATCGACCTGTGCGGCGTTCACCATGCCTACTTCGACGCCGACTGTGACCGAGAGGAGCTGATCCGTGCCATTGGTTTTTCGCGCGGTTCCGACGGCAGATACGAAATTGACCTGACAGATTTCTTCAAAGAACCCTGCAAACACACAAAGTCGGAATAAATTCATTGTTTTGGTAAATATTGCCATCTTTTAAGCCAAAATTTTGGGAACTTTTTTCCCAAAAACGCTCTTGAAAAATCCTCTTCACTATGGTAAAATATTCCTGCGTTCAAAAAATACCATTTCTCTGGAGGATCTTTGCTATATGGAATACAAAACGAAAATACTGATTGCCGATGAAAGTCCCGCCAGTCGCGCTCACCTGCGCGACGGACTTTTGCGTGCCGGATACCGCAATATTGAAGAAGCAGCCAACGGGGAGGAAGCTATTCTGAAAATCTCCAATCTTCGCCCTGAGATCGTGCTGCTGGATGTCTGGCTTTCCAAGCTGGACGGAATCGGTGTTCTGAGAAAGAGTCAGAGCTTAGACTACGGGGCAGACGGTGCACCGGGGTTCATCGTCATCTCATCCGTGGCAAATCAAAACCTGTTTATTCAGGCAACCGAAGCCGGGGCAGAATTATGTCTGCTCAAGCCGGTCAACATTGCAAGCCTTTGCGAGCACATCGAAAGCATTCTGCAACGGCGCCACGCGGTTCCTGCCGTTGCCATGCAGGAAATCAGCACCAATCCCGATATCGAAACTCAGGTTACCCAGATCATCCACCAGATCGGTGTACCGGCACACATCAAAGGTTATCAATATCTTCGTACCGCCATTCTTCTCACCATCAAGGACAATGACATCATCAATTCGGTCACAAAGGTGCTCTACCCATCGGTCGCAAAAAAATATGCAACCACAACCTCCCGTGTCGAGCGCGCCATCCGCCATGCCATAGAAGTCGCATGGGATCGCGGCGATGTGGATACCCTGAACTCCTATTTCGGTTATACCATTCAGAACAACCGCGGAAAGCCGACCAATTCCGAATTCATCGCCATGATTGCCGACAATCTGCGCCTGAAATATAAAATGTACTGAAATTGCAAAAGCCGGGAAAGAATACTCTGCTTCCTTTTCCCTTTTCATACAAGCATCCGGCGGTTGGGGGAACACCGTCGGATGCTTTTGTTTGTGCCCCGAACCGATTTCTTTCGGCAAGACGATGCAACGAAAATCCGATGCAGGCAGACCGTACCGATCAATCGTTTTCTGAAAATTCACGTTTTCGGAATTGAATCCGGAAATCCGATATGCTATAATGTAGAAAAATCATCTGCCGCGCAAATCCGCAAAAAAACAACCGTCTCCCGGCGGCGGAAAAGGAGATTCCATGAAAATACTCGGACTGCAAAAAATGACGCTCCTGGACTTTCCCGGAAAGGTCGCCTGCACCGTTTTTATCGGCGGCTGCAACCTGCGTTGCCCGTTCTGCCACAATGCCTCGCTTGTCACCGGAAAAGACGAGCCGGAACCGTTTTCACAGGAAGAAATCCTCTCCTTCCTGCGCTCCCGCAGAAACATTCTGGACGGCGTTGCCGTCACGGGCGGAGAACCGTTGCTGTATGAGGAAACGCTAGATTTTCTGAGGGAAATCCGGACGCTAGGACTTGCCGTCAAGTTGGACACCAACGGGTGTTTTCCGGAACGGCTGGAAAGGGTCGTACGCTCCGGGCTTGCCGAATACGTTGCCATGGACATCAAGAATGCACCGGATGCTTACGCCGAAACCGTCGGTTGCCCGCACCTTGACCTTAACCCCATCCGCCAAAGCGTAGAGTTTCTTCTTTCCTGTGCGGTGGACTACGAATTCCGCACCACGGTCGTTGCCGAATTCCACACAGCGGATCGCATTGCCCGTCTCGCCGATTGGATTTGCGGTGCCCGCCGCTACTATCTCCAGAATTTTGTGGATTCCGGAAAGCTGATTGACGAAAACATGCACGGTCTGGATCATGCTTCCATGGAGTTCCTTCTGAAAATTGTCCGTAAAAAAATCCCCGGCGCCGAGCTCCGGGGTGTCTGAACCGTAAAAAAATACAAACCACACAACCACAATATGTGCAATTTCCCGATTGACAAGACACAAGATATAGTGTATAATAGGAGATGCCAAATTTTGAAGTTAGGAGACAAAAAATGTACACTGTAATAAAAAGAGATGGTCAGGCAGTTGATTTTGATATCCGTAAAATCAGTAGCGCGATCCGTCTTGCTTTCGATGCCTGCCGGAAGCAGTTCAATCAGGATACCATAGATTTTCTCGCTCTGAAAGTCACCGCAGACTTTGAGCCAAAGATAAAGAACGGATGCATCGCCGTTGAGGATATTCAGGACAGCGTGGAAACGGTTCTGATCCGTTCAGACTACGACGACGTTGCCAAAGCATACATTCTCTACCGGAAAAACCGTGAAAAGATCCGCAATATCGGTACTGCTCTGCTCAATTACAAGGACATTGTGGATAATTATCTGAAGATCAATGACTGGCGCGTCAAGGAGAATTCCACCGTTACCTACTCTGTCGGTGGTCTGATCCTTTCCAACTCCGGTGCCATCACCGCCAACTACTGGCTCTCCGAAATTTATGACAAGGAGATTTCCGACGCACACCGGAATGCGGACATTCATATTCACGACCTTTCCATGCTCACCGGCTACTGCGCCGGATGGTCGCTCAAACAGCTGATTCAGGAGGGACTCGGCGGTGTAACCGGGAAAATCACCTCCTCCCCCGCTTCCCACCTCTCCACCCTCTGCAACCAGATGGTAAACTTCCTCGGCATTATGCAAAACGAGTGGGCAGGCGCGCAGGCATTCTCTTCCTTTGACACCTATCTTGCCCCCTTTGTCAAGGTTGACAACCTTTCCTATAAAGAAGTCAAGCAGTGCATCCAGTCCTTCGTATACGGCGTCAATACTCCCTCCCGCTGGGGCACGCAGGCGCCCTTCTCCAACATCACGCTGGACTGGACCGTCCCCGCAGACCTTGCCGAGCTGAACTGCATCGTAGGCGGCAAGGAAATGGACTTCAAGTACAAGGACTGCAAGGCGGAAATGGACATCGTCAACAAGGCGTTCATCGAGATCATGATCGAAGGCGACGCCAACGGACGCGGCTTCCAGTACCCGATCCCCACCTACTCCATCACCCGTGACTTTGACTGGTCGGATACGGAAAACAACCGTCTTTTGTTTGAAATGACCGCCAAATACGGGACGCCGTACTTTTCCAACTACATCAACTCCGATATGGAGCCATCGGATGTCCGCTCTATGTGCTGCCGGCTCCGTCTGGATCTGCGTGAGTTGCGCAAGAAGAGCGGCGGCTTCTTCGGAAGCGGAGAATCCACCGGTTCTGTCGGCGTTGTCACCATCAATATGCCCCGCCTTGCCTACCTTGCGGACGATGAAAAGGACTTTTATACCCGCCTTGACCGCATGATGGACATTGCGGCGCGGTCACTCAAGACCAAGCGCACCGTCATTACAAAGCTTCTGGAGAACGGTCTGTACCCCTACACCAAGAGATACCTCGGCACCTTTGCCAACCACTTCTCCACCATCGGGCTGGTCGGTATGAACGAGGCATGCCTCAACGCAAACTGGATTCACAAGGATCTGACCAACGAATCCGCCCAGCAGTTTACCAAGGACGTTCTGAACCATATGAGAGAGCGCCTTTCCGACTATCAGGAAATGTACGGCGACCTGTACAATCTGGAAGCAACCCCTGCGGAATCCACCTCCTATCGTCTGGCAAAGCACGACGTGGAGCAGTACCCCGACATCATTACCGCGGCGAAAAATCCGGAGGACACCCCGTACTACACCAACAGTTCACATCTGCCCGTCGGATATACCGATGACATTTTCTCCGCCCTTGACATTCAGGACGAGCTTCAGACGCTTTACACCTCCGGAACCGTCTTCCATGCCTTCCTCGGAGAGAAGCTCCCCGACTGGAAAGCAGCTGCAACGCTCGTGCGGAAGATCGCAGAAAACTATAAGCTCCCCTATTACACCATGTCCCCCACCTATTCGGTCTGCCGGAACCACGGCTACCTTGCAGGAGAGGTCAAAATCTGCCCCGATTGCGGAGAACCGACCGAGGTCTACAGCCGGATCACCGGTTACTACCGCCCGGTGCAGAACTGGAACGTCGGAAAGACGCAGGAATATCATGACCGTAAGGTCTATAATCTGGAGACCTCTCACCTGACCCACCATGCGGCGGAACAGCCGGTTGCAACGGTCGAGGAAGAAGTAAAAACCGGATGTGCCAAGGACGGAACCTACCTCTTCACCACGGCAACCTGCCCCAACTGCAAAATCGCCTGCGGAATTCTGGATCGCCAGGGAGTGGCATACGAAAAACTGCTTGCCAACGAAAACGTAGCACTTGCCGAAGCGCTCGGCATCAAACAGGCTCCGACGCTGGTCATTCTCAAGGACGGCGAAGCGGAAAAATATGCGGGCGTTTCTGCCATCAAGAAACATCTCAACGTATAAACCTTTGGAAATAACGGATACGGGAAACAAATCAAAATCATGAGAACTTACGATGTAGTCATTATCGGCGGCGGTCCTGCGGGACTGACCGCCGCCCTTTACCTGCGGCGCGCCAATAAATCCATCCTCGTCATTGAAAAAGCGACCTTCGGCGGACAGATCACCTTTTCCCCGAAGGTGGAAAACATTCCGGGCTTTGCTTCCCTCTCCGGCAATGAATTTGCCGAGAAGCTGGCAGAGCAGGTCATGGAACAGGGTGCCGACTTTGAAATGTGCGAGGTCACAGGAATTTCAGACGCGGCAGAGCCGCTCAAAACCATTCATACCGACGAGAATGATTTTCGGGCGTGTGCCGTCATTCTTGCAACCGGTGCCCGCCACCGGACCTTGGGGCTTCCCGGTGAAGAGGAGAAAATCGGGAACGGAATCTCCTTCTGCGCGGTATGTGACGGAGCCTTCTATACCGGAAAAACCGTCGGCGTGGTCGGCGGAGGAAACTCTGCCCTTCAGGAAGCGCTGTTGCTTTCCGACCTTGCAAAGGAAGTCCACATTTTTCAGAATCTTGGGTACCTGACCGGAGAGGATCGGTTGAGACTTCAATTGGAAGAGAGGAGCAACGTCCGCATTCACCTCGGTGTCACGGTAGAAAGCTATCTCGGAGCCGAAGAACTGACAGGCGTCCGCGTCCGCACCGCAAGCGGGGAGACGGAGGAATACGCAACGGACGGGATTTTCCTTGCCGTCGGTCTGCTTCCGCAAAACGAACCGTTTGCAGAAATTGTTGCACTTGATGAGCGCGGGTACATCCGTGCCGACGAGGACTGCAGCACCACTGCCCCCGGAATCTTCGCTGCGGGTGATTGCCGTCAGAAAAGGATTCGGCAGGTCGTGACCGCTGCCGGTGACGGAGCCGTTGCGGCAATCGCAGCAGCAGACTTCGTGGACGCGATCCGGGCAAAAGAACTTCCGTAACAATTGCTTTGGTACAGACACAGATGTCATAACCGCCGGCAAATCCGATGTCCTGCAACATCCTATCGGGGGTAGCATTGCCGCTTCTGCCGTTTGGCTTGTCACCGCATCACCGTTTTTCTCTCTTTTCTGCCCTGTAACCATCACATGGTTTTGCGATATAGCATCCAGCCCCCGCATTCCCGTTTCCGGGAATGCGGGGGCTGGATGTGTATTTGCCCGGCGCTTCGGATGGAAGCGCCGGGCTTTGCCTGTGCGCAGAGAGGGGGATTGCGCACGCTTTTGCCGTACCGGATTTACGTCGCCTGCTCTGCCTGTGTAAAGGTCAGACCGTAATCCAAATTTCCGGCGGCATCCTTCGGAACCATCGTAAAGCGGATGTCATAGGTTCCGACCGCATAACCAAGCTTGCCTGCCGCCGCCTCCACTGCGCTTCTTTGAAAGGAGAATCCGTTATACGGCTCCTTGTGCTCGGCAATGGAAATGCCCGACAGAACGATCTCGTCGTTTCCATCCTCTTCCGGCGTATGCAGAACCAGACTCACATAGTAAACATAGGAGATGTTGTTCCGGTTCCGGATTCCGACCACATAGGTGTCCTCATTGCCGTAGCGCCCCGTCAGATCCTCCATCTCAATGTCTCCGTCCGCACCGTTGGCATTCTCCATACCGCAATGGTTGCAACGGTATAGCCCATCGGAAATAAAGTTCCATTGATGTCCTCTCGGCGGAATCTGTGCTTCCGCTTCCACCATGCCGCAGTTGCAACAGTGCGTGGTTCTTTTTCCGTACTGCGTGCAGGTCGGCTCCAGCGTCGTTTCATCGTAGATCATCCGATGGACGTTCTTCGTTTCCGTATTTGATTTTCCGTCGCCGTATGTCGTCACGATCGTGACCGTGCAGGTGGTAAAGTCGTAGGTGTATTCCCGCTTCTCCGTATACGCTCCGCCATCCGACCGTCGGAATTCAAAGATGTTGTAGCCTTCGCCGTTCCGCTGTCCGCTGATGATCTCATAATAATCGCGTTCGCTTCCGTCCGTGGCAATCCGGGTTCGGGTGATTCTGCTTCCGCTCGTAAAGTCACCTTCCGGAAGGTAGGTGAAATCTATCGTTTCGGTGTAGGACTTCAGTCCCTCATCGGAAAGCCGGTTTTCCACGTGCGTTTCCTCACGCAGAAGTGTTCCGTCCGCACCGTTCATTCTTGTGTTTCTGGTAAAGCTTCCGCAGAGCGAACAGGTTTTTGTGGAAGTAACAATCTCGTTACCGTTCTCATCGGTGGTCGTCTCCTCCACAGCAGCACCATAGTGATGATAGACCGCGCGTTCGTTTTCTACAAGGATTTCCCGCTCGCAGGTGTCGGTCGCTTCATGATAACCGATTTGCCAACGTGTATATCGAACTGCAGAACAACTGTTCTCGTCAGCAACCCAGTAGTTTCCGTACCGGATCACAAACCCGCAGGCAGGTTCCGTCACCGCGCAGGTATACCGATCGGCGGTAGGGCCGAACCACAGATATATTCCGTCCACCGTCCACTGGTTGTCAAGAAGTGTCTCTCCGAGCCACTCCGTACCAACTCCGATGATATCGAAATGGCATTTTATGCCATCCATATCTACCGTTTTCCATGCACCGCACGCACAGGAATGAATCACCAGATTGCCCCCGCAGACAGCGCCGAAGGAAGAAAGTTCCAATCTCTCCGTCTCGACGGTCTCATGATAATTCTCCGTGTAGGATTCCGTGCGTCCGCAAACGGAGCAACGGTTGGTCACAATTACGCCGTCAAGGCAGGAGGTTGAGCCTTCTTTCAGCTGAAGGGATTTTTCAAAGGTGTGATCGCCGACGATCTCCGGGGACAGTTCCTCGGACAGAACCGCTTTTCCTTTGACGGTAACGGTAATCCTCGTATGGTTGACCTTTTCGCACGTTCCTTCGGTTTTGATGCTGTATCGGTCACTGGTAACCGTCAGACCGCAAACCGGGCAGGTGCGCTTGTCAAGTTCGTGATGAACGCCGTTGTCGTCCGTGTATTCATACCATTCGACGGTCATTCCCTCGCATTCGTCAAAATACAGTTTCTTTTCCTTGCCGCAGGCACAGGTATGAATCTCAATCGTTCCGCGGCAGGCACCGTTCGCCGCCAGATCCACATAGCTTACCGGATAGAGCACATGCCACTCTCCGCGCTCCTCCTCTGTGTGTCCGCAGACCGTGCAGGTACGGATGCAAACATAGCCATTCTCACAGCTGTCCCCGTTGGGCGTCAGTGTGCACACGTCCCGGTGCGTAGAGAACGAACCGAACGAGCGGGAGAACCGCGTCAGCTCCGTATCCCCGTCATAGATGGAATACGTTCCGAAACGTTCCCCTTCGCAGTCAGACTTCATCACCGACCATTCGTCACTGAAATGGCGTCTTCCGCAATTGCGGCAGATTCCGGTGCGAATCCGATGCTCCAGACCGTCAATCGTCTCCGTGCGCTCTGACCATTCGATTTCGCACTTCACAAAGATCTCCACCACGTTTTCCTCGGCGTGGCAAATCCGGCACCCGTGGAACAGAACATAACCGTCGCAGGAGATGATGTCCGAAAGCGACCGTTTCGTTTCTCCAAAGTCGTGTCCGGAGCCTTTTCCCCCTCCGAAGGACTCCCCACACTTGGTGCAGCGATCCGTAAACTCGTAGCCACTCTCGCAGGTCTCGCCCAGCATCTTATAGTCGCGCTGTATCTCATGCGAAACCCGGTTCTCCGTCGTTGCGAACTGTGCAATGACGGTGCTATCCGTGCCGGAAATCGTCGTGATATGATGATAAACGCTCCGGCAGGTATCCACCGTGGTCACATATTCGTCCGTTGCATAAGCCGTCCCGCAGGTCTCGCAGACTCCGTTCGTCCGATTGTGAACAATACCGTCCGCATCCGTTTCGGCAACGGTCTGACCCCAGACAATCTTGCATCCGAGCTTGGTGGGGAAAATACTGATCAGCTCTTTGCAGACCGCGCATTCGTAAACATTGAAAGCAACTCCGCAGGGAACCTTTTCGGAGTAATCCTCCGTCCGGAGTACCTCCCGGTGCCCTTTGGTAAAATAGTTCCACTCCAATCCACAGACGGTGCAGACCTCTTCCACGTCATAGCCTTCCTCGCAGGTTCCCTTCCGGTTGGAATAGGTTTCCTTGATCTGATGGTGCACATCCGTAAATACAAAATCGCCTTCCGCCGGGCACTCCTCGCCGGCATATACCCGGTAATGACCGAAAACGGCATCCCTGCAGGTATCAATCGGGTCAATATAATACCGCATTTCAAGGCGCAGCCCGCAATCCACGCAGGCCGATACCATGATATGATAGGTCTTTCCGTCCTCGCCGGTCTCGGTTTTCTCTCCATCCCCGGATGGCTCCGAATCACAGCCGATCAGCTCAACGGAAACAGCCTTTCCGCAGATGCTGCAGGTCTGTATCCGCAGCTTCGGATAACAGGCAGAGTAATCGGAAAGATCCGTATCGGTACCCGTTCCGTCTGTTTGGTGACCGCTGCCGGTTGAGAGATATGCGTCTCCGCACTTGGTGCAACGCGCATGAATCGTATACCCATCCTCGCAGGTCTTCCCATTGAAGTCATAAGTATAGAGATATTCATGCGTAGAAGGAGAATACTGCGTTCTTTCCGAACGCAACAGCTCGGTTTTGTCGCGGTTGACCGTCATCACCATCTCATACCACTTCGTGCAAGTGGTACTCTTTTCCACGGAATCCATGGTGTAGGTCAGCCCGCAGTCCTTGCAGACCACACTCTGGACAGTGTGCTCATATCCGTCGGGATCGGTGTAGGTCGTAGAAGTGATTCCGTCAGCCTTGCACTTCGGCTGGATTTCCGGATCGGATACCATCTCCCCGCAGGTCTTGCAGACACTGACCTTCACGATGCCGCCCTCGCAGGCACCGTATGCGGTCTTCATATCGATCACCGCATCTTCCGTTTCACCGTGTTGCTTGAGGGTCATCTGCTGGATTGCATTTTTCAGGAACGTAATATCTCCGATCCGCATCGTATACGTTGTCGTATACTGCACCGTGCACTTGCCGTCCAACGATTGATATCCGAGAAGTCCGTAAACATACATCCCGCAACGGGAACAAGTTCCTTCTGTCTCGGTTTCCGTCGTGATTGAAAAGCGGATTGTATTATCGGCAAAGCACGGGATGCTTTGCACTTCCTTCTGGAAGGTCTCGGCATCCAGTCTCGTAACCGCGCCGCAGGCACAGACCTGCACGGTCAGCTTGCCGCCACAGACACCATACGCGGTCAGATCCAGTGTCTTTTCCGTAAATACGGTGTGGTCACAGCTTGCCGGATCCTGTTTGCGGCAACGACTGCAGATACCGTCCACATAGTCGTGCACATTTTTGTCGGCAGGAACCTGCATGTAGGTCTGATAACCGCAAACGCAAAGGATATAGCCCTCTCCTCCTTCAGTGCAGTTCGGCTGACGGGTCAAAACCACCTCGCCGTCCATGCTGTGCGGAGTCTTTTCTTCGCTCGGCGTACCACAGACATCACAGCAGAGCCAATGCCCCTCGCCGTCGGCATACTGATAATTGTTGGTGTAAACATGGTTGCCGGTTGCCGGAAGCTTCTCTGTTCTGGAGCTTCCGCATTTGCAGTACATCTGCACCAAACCGTCCGTATTGCAGGTCGGCGCCAACCGACTCTCCTCATCCGCCACATAGGCGTGTTTCTCATAACCGACCGGCTGAGAGCAAACCATGCACCGGTAATAGTGTCCGTCTTCCTCCAAGCCGCTCCAAACCGACTCCGGCGTATGGTTGCCGGTTGCGGGAACAGCCTCCGTGCGGTAATAGCCGCAGGCACAATAGGAACGCTTTTCTCCCGCATCTCCGCAGGTCGGCTGCCGTTCCACCACCCATTCCCCAAAGCCCGCATGTGCGGCTTTTTGGGTTACCTGTTTTCCGCAGGCAGAACAGGAGGAGAAATGATATTCCTCATCATATGTCCAATAGATTGCCTCGTGCACATCCGGATTGCGCGGCGTATCCGCCTCCGTATGATAATCGCAGACCGTGCATCTGATATACTTCCGTCCGGTATTTGAGCAAGTGGCTTTCATAATCACATCTCCGGTATCCTCGAAGGTGTGTGCAATCGGTTCTCCTGCGGTTCCGCAAACGGTGCACTGCAACCGGTGTCCGTCATCAGAGATACGGTACGGACCATTTTCCCCGAACACATGGGTTCCGGTTGCCGGAATCATCTCCGATCTGACAGCAAGGCAGGTGGTGCAATGCCGCATTCTCTCACCGGTGTGCACACAGTCCGGCTGGAATACGATCTCGCCCTCATCAAAAGTATGCGATTCCCGGTCAAACTCCTGACGGCATTCGCGGCAGACCTTATAATGCTCGTTGTCATCAAAATGCAGCGTTTCATCGTACTGATGATTGCCTGTTGCGGGGATGGTCTCCTCCTTGAAGTAGCCGCAGAAGCAGTACAGACGCTTGCGACCGCTCCGTCCGCAGGATGCTTCCTCCACGACCTCTTCCCGCTCAAATGTGTGCTCCGCCTTCTCACTCACCGTGTTTCTGCCGCAAAGAACACAGCAGTGCCAGTGTGAGCCGTCGTCATAATCCCACTCTTCCAGATAGACATGATCGCCTGTGGTGGGAATCGGTTCGTCTATGGAGAAATTGCAGACCGTACAGCTCCGGTGCAGGCATCCGGGTTCCGCGCAGGTCGGCTCTTTTGTGACCACACCCTCCCCGAAGATATGCGCAGTCTTTTCCCCGACCGTGTTTCCGCAGATTGCGCAGGTGGAATAATGACCGTCCTCTTCGCCGATCACCTCTCCGCCTTCCGTCGAATGCGCATCCGGATTGACCGGAATCTGTTCCGTCCGCTCATAACCGCAGGCACAGCGCAGCTTCCTCTCACCGGCGACCGTGCAGTTTGCTTCCCGCGTCACGGTCTCGGTCAGCGTATGCTCCTCCTCGTTTCGGAACATTCCGCAACCAGAGCAGATCTCGTAGTGTGTATTATCATTGTAGCCCTTTTGCTCAAACCGGTGTTCTCCGGTAGCAGGGATCTTTTCGGTCTTTTCGTAGCCGCAGGCGCAGCGGTAAACCGCTTCTCCTTCGGTATTGCAGGTCGGAGCCGTCGTTTGCTCCCCTTCCCCGAAGGTATGCTTTTCCCCCGCCAGCTTCTCTTTGCAGACCGTGCAATAGCTCCAGTGCATCTCCCCGTCGTGCTCTTTTTCCGCGGACGGCCGGTGCGGTGCAAGCCCGGCAAGTTCCTCCCGACAGCTGTCCTCATACAGAACGCCGTTGTAGGAAACGCGAACCGTATAGAGAATTCCGCCCCTGACCTGACAGGTGGATTCGGTGCGGATTTCCGTCGCCGTTACCGGATTCATGGACACCTTCAGCGAACAGTTTTTGCAGGTAACCGTCGGCGTCGCGGTCGCATGATTCTCTGCCCAGCCCCAACCGACCACATAAACATGACCGGTTGCCGCTACCGACGCATCCCGGTATTCATAACTGCATGCTTCACACCGATGCAATGTGTAGCCGTTCACCTCGCAGGCGGGAGCCACAACGGTCTCAATGAATTTGTGAACCAACTGCGGAACGGTTTCCGTCACGGTCGTTTCGCATGCGGTGCAGGTATATACCGTGCTTCCCGCTTTCGTGCAGTCCGCCTCTGTTGCAGAGGTTACCTCCCAGCGATGCCCGGTTGCGGGAATCCGGTTTTCATAATGGTCGCCGCATCCGCTGCAGGTATAGCTTTCTTTGCCGTCAGAGGTGCAGCTGACTTCCGCCACTGCGGTTCTGACATACTGATGTCCCTTTGCGGAAACCTCATTTTCTTTCCAACTCTCCGCACAGCGGACACACACAACCAGTGTATATCCGTCGCTCAGGCAGGTTGCCGGAATGTCTTTTCTCGTTTCCGAATGCCCGTAGAGCGCGCATCTCTGCTTGGGGGTCAGCCGGGTCACCGTGTAATAGGAGAAGTGGCTGACGCGGAAGGTAACGGATCCGTTGCTGTAGGTTGCCGGAATGGTTTCCACCGTCGTTCCGTTGACATACCAGACCGCGATGTGATCCACGTCCTCCCCTTCGGAAAGCGTATAGGGAATGGTGACAGTGACAAATCCGCCGTCAAAATCGACCGCATCCTTCCCGTCCGTCATCGTAAAATTATAAACCGGATTGTCTCCGAGCTGTTTTTTCTGCTCTTCGCTCAGGTTCTTCAGGGCTTCCGCCCTGACATCTCCCTCCAGCGTACCGGCGGAAAGGGTCACATCCTTCCGACCGATGCTGTCAAGCGTTTTCTGATCCAGCGCCAGTGACGCATTCTTCAGTCTGACCTCTTTGGCGCTTGAAAGATCCGAGGACCTGACCGCCGCAGAAATCTCCGCGGATGCGTCAACCGCCGTCTTGGTCTTTCCGCATCCCGCCGTACAGTGATAGGTACGGATGGTGCCGTTCAGTTCACCCGCACCCCAGAGATGCCCGTTCTCGTTCTTTTCAATCGTTTCCGTCGTATAATGACCGCAGCTCTTGCAGGTCAGCGCTTTCACGCCGTTCGCCGAACAGGTAGCTTCCTTTTTGATGCTTGCCTGATACCGGTGGTGCGTTACCGTATCCGTGACAATATCCTGATTGCAGCGGGCGCAATGATAGAGCTGTTCATAGCGACAGCCGTTTTCGGCAATTGCCCTTTCGGTCATGGTCGAACCGGTGAAATCATGGCGCAGTGCGCTTCCCGAAGTCTCTGTATAAGTATCGCCGCAACCGCCGCAGGTATAATGGTTCTTTTCCGGCGCCGTGCAGGTTGCCGCCTCGGTGGAGGTCAGCGCATAGGTATGTGCCGGCGCCGCTTCCGTCTCGGAGCAGTCCAGACAGGTGCGCTCATTGGCGCAGCTCTGCGTCGCATGATCCCAACGGTGCCCCTTTGCCGCAACTTCCGTATCCCGGTAGCTTGTGCTGCAGTTCGGGCAGGTGTGCTCGGTATATCCCTTCTCCGTACAGGTCGGTGCCACGACGCGATCCGTATATGCATGCTCCGGCGCGGGAATCAGCTCCGCCTTTGTTTCGCTGCAGTCCATGCAGGTATAGGTTCTGGCTCCGCTTTCGGTGCAGGTGGCGTTCTTTGTAACCGCACCAGCATCCCAGCGATGCCCCTTGGCAACTCCCTCGGTCACGTCGCACTTGGAGCAGTGCTTCGGGTCTGTACAGTTCGCTTCGACCCACTCATGTCCGGCAGGCTCCCCGTAGGCTTTGCCGCAAACCTCGCAGACCGCCTTTTCGGTGCAGGTTGCCGCTCCGCCCTTGTGGTCGGCAAGTCCGCCCTCGGTCACGTCGCAATTGGTACAGTGCTTTGCTTCCATGCAGGTTGCCTCGACCCACTCGTGCCCGGCAGGCTCCCCGTAGGCTTTGCCGCAAACCTCGCAGACCGCCTTTTCGGTGCAGGTTGCCGCTCCGCCCTTGTG
>CAKSPO010000010.1 GCA_934481515.1 uncultured Eubacteriales bacterium | reverse complement strand
AAAGGGTATCGTCAGACTCCTCCGTGACATCCGCACCCATTTCACAGAGCTTTGTGGTGATGGATTCCACGTGCTTGGTAATCAGGGAACGGATGCGGACGCAACCGCCGGTTGCCGCGGCGGCGACCATATAGGTTCCGGCTTCAATCATATCCGGAATGATGGCGTAGTGACTGCACCCGTGCAGGGCGGGAACGCCGCGCACCTTGATGACCGGCGTTCCGGCACCGGTGATATTGGCTCCGCAGGCATTGAGGAAGTTGGCAAGGTCGACGATATGCGGCTCTCTTGCGGCGTTGTCGATGACCGTCATTCCGTCTGCCAGTACGGAGGCGAGAATGATGTTTGCCGTGGCTCCGACGGAGGCGATGTCAAAATAAACAGACCCTCCGTTGAGTCCCTCCTCCGCTTCCGCATAAATGTAGCCGCCCTCCGTGTCGGATTCTGCTCCGAGGGCACGGAAGCCCTTGAGATGCAGATCCAACGGGCGGGAGCCGCCGAAATCACAGCCGCCCGGCCATGCGATCCTTGCTTTGCCGAACCGTCCGAGCTCCGCTCCGAGCAGGTAGGAAGAGCCGCGGATTTTTCGCACCAGTTCATCAGGAGAGGTTCCCTGACGGATGTGCGCGGTATCAATCCGCACGGTGGTCGGAGTCAGATACAGAATTTCGGCTCCCATCCGCTGCAGAATTTTCAATGTAATATCGATGTCGCTGACGTTCGGAATATTTTCCAGTGTGCAGACATCCCCCACCAGAATGGTGGAAAACAGAATCGGCAATGCCGCGTTCTTCATACCGCTTACCGGGATCTCCCCGTATAGGGGTCTTCCACCGTGAAGGATCAGCTTTGTTGACATAATTTTACATCGGTGCTCCGTTTCGGGACGCATCGTACTCCTTTTCTGCTGGGATGGGGAAAAAAGAGCGCAGAACGCTTCTGCGGGGTCGGCGTTTTTCTGGAAAACTGCCGGGAATTTGTTTCGGTTCGGAAATCTGCCGCTTGTGCCGATGGCGCGGAAAGCGGAGATGCGGAGTTTTGGCATTTCTTGTGCCGTAGCTTTGTACCATGGCGGTTGCTTTTTTATTTCACGAACTATTATAGCATAGATTTTCACGGAAAAAAAGAGCTTTTTCCATTTTTTCCGATTTTTTTATTTTCTTCCGGAAAAGGGAAACGGCATCTCTGCTGTCAGTGTATGATGCCGGGGAGCGGATGGTTCGAAAAAAGCGGGAGGTTCCCCTGCGGGAGCTGTCATCGGTCTGATTTCTGCCGGCTTTCCGGTGCAGTCGGACATTGCTTTCGCGCGGTCAAGATTTGCCGGGCAGAGACGCAACAGGTCTTCTGCCCGGCAAGGGGAACGGTGTTGTTCAGTTGGCTTCGGAAAGTGCAGAGCGGTAGTAGGCGACGGTCAGATCCACGACCATGTTATAGCTCCGGGTTCCCTCGGAGGACCCCTGGGATTTCAGATAGGCATCGTTGGTTGCCTGGCTGACGTTTGCGGCGACGTTATCCCGGTATTTGTCAAAAAAGAGGCTGTAGGCATGCTCCTCTGCGCGAATCTGTGCCGGAAGGCTTGCGTATATCTTCCGGTAGGCATCCGCGTCCGCCCGGTAAAGCGCGGAGGCAACATATTCAAATACGTTTAGACAGGCGCTGTAGCGGATATAGGGGTCTTCCGACTCCATGCAGACCAGAAAAGCGACAAAATTCGCCTCGTCCTCCCGTGCAAAGCCGCGCTGATGCGCCATCTCGTGTGCGGCGGTGTAGGGGAGGGTATAGTCCGGGAAGTTGACGTTCAGGTTGGCTTCTCCGGTGAAAAAAGTGTAGACACCGGTAATGTGCGTATAGGACATCGGTTCACTCAGCATCACGGGCTTGACCGCGGAGGAAAAGCTGTCTACAAAGTCGTAGCGGTCTGCAAGGCGGTCATACGCCTGTATCAACCTGTGGGATAGCTCCCGGTAGGAATACGGCATAAGGGAGGTCCCTCCCTCCAGAAATGTGATTTCATCCGTCAGGACGCGCAACTCACCCGCAAGAATTTCGGCAGTTCCGGACAACTCCTCCGCGCTGACCGCTTTGCGCTCCAGCTGCAGCTTTTGGTCAAGGGAGGTTCCGTAGTATCCTGCGGCAAAGTTCCAGACGAACAGTACCAGTACCGTTCCGATGACGGAGAGAAGGATTCCGGCGTAGCGGAGTGCCGCACGCAGGCTCCGGGAGTTGCGGACGGCAAGCGTCACCAAAAGAACCAGCCAGAAGGGCAGCAGAATCAGCAACAGCTCTGCGGCGGAAAACGGAATCCACGAGGTCAGGTAAGCGAGAATCCGTCTGCCGGCGACACTGATGGTTTCATTGAACCAGTCCGCAAAGCCGGGACTTTGAACAAAGGCAAGATAGAGAAGCAGGCTGATGCCGCACAGTACGTACACCGCCAGGCAGAAGCGGGGAAGTTTCTGCTTTTTTTCGGCTGCGGGAGCATTCAGCGGTTCCAATGGACGAATGTCAGGGGCGGAGGGTTTCACAGGTACAGCTCCTTTCCGGTTTGAAATTCCGTCGGAAATTGCGGGAACAATGCTTCCACAAGCGTGCGCAGATCCGGCGGCAGAGGGGCGGTCAGCGAGATCCGTTCCCCTCGGATGGGGTGCGGGAATGACAGAAAAAGTGCATGCAGTGCCTGACGGTTGATCTGCGGTGAGGGGGAGCCGTAGAGATCGTCTCCCGTAATGGGGTGACCGACGGAAGCAAAGTGTACCCGCAACTGGTGCGTTCTGCCTGTAATGGGTCGGGCAAGAACCAGTGTATGTCCCGGAACGGTTGCAAGCACGCGGAATTCGGTATGCGCAGGCTCTGCGTCCGGTTCGGTCGGCGGGCAGGTTTCGCGCACGATGATACTTTTTGCGGTACGGTGAAGGCAGGTGCAGATGCTCCCGGAGGATTCCCGGAGTTCTCCGTCCAGCACGGCGAGGTAACGCTTTTCAAAGGTACCCGCCTGAAGCTGTTCGGTCAGTCTTCCTGCCGCCAGCTTATTCCGGGCGACCAGCAAAAGTCCGCTGGTGTTCCGATCCAGCCGGTTGACGGGACGGAAGACAAACGGAATGCCCGCGGTCCGGTAACGGAAAGCAAGCGCATTTGCCACGGTATCGTCGGCGTGGTCGCGGGAGGGATGTGTCGGCATCCCCGCGGGCTTGGAGGGAACGACCAGCTGGTCATCCTCGTAAAGGATTTTCAGCGGCAGGTCTCTCGGAACAATTCCGGAGGCGTCGGCATCGTCGGTCAGCGACAGTTCGACCCGGTCGCCGGTCTGCAACAGATACCGGACGGTGCGGTTTTCGCCGTTGACGCAGATGCCGTCTGGCTTATATTTGAGATATTTGAGCATTTTGGAGGAGGGATGCAGGGTTTCCCGAATCCAATGCAGGAGCGACGTTCCCGCTTCCTCCTCGGAAATCAGGTACTGCATACTGCCTCCCGGGTCTGAATGCTTATGGATAAGGGGACGGCGGATCATTGCACCGCGCCGTCCGGTCTTTTTTATATTGTACCATTCTTTTGCGCACAATACAAGAATTTTCCGTGAATGAATCCGGAATTCTGCAAAGAAACTCTTGCAGAAAAGGTCGTACTGTGCTAAAATGAATCGGTAAACAATACTTCCGATGCCCACCGGTTTCGTTTTGGACGGTACCGGGCGGCGGAAAGGAAAACGAATGATACGGAGAATCAAACGGCAGCTGTTGGCGGGCGCGCTTCTTTTGGCGGTGCTGACGGCAAGTGCGTGCGGGGGAAATCCCGACGGAGGGACGGAGGAGCCGACGGGGGAGACCACCGGGATTACGGAAGCGGATACCTCGCCGGTGAAGATACCGACACCCGACGCGGGTCTGCGCGATTTGCAGACGGAATTGGAGTCAGTGCCGGAGACCGACGGGGATGCGTTCGGAACGGAAGAGAAAAACGGCTCTCTGGTCGTGACGGAATATCACGGAACGGATCGTCTGGTACGGATTCCGGCACGCATCGGGGAAATTCCGGTGAGCGGAGTTGCGGCAACGGCGTTTTCCGGAAATGACGGGCTGGAGGTCTTGTTCCTGCCGGACGGAATCGCCTTCATCGAAGCAGGAGCACTTGCCGGCTGCACCGCTTTGCGGGCACTGCGTACGCCGCTGCTCGGCTCGGATGCACAGTCCGGGCAGTTTCTCGGAATTTTGTTCGGTTCTGCCGATTACCGGGACAATGCACGGGATGTTCCGCCGTCGCTGAAGCTGCTCTCCCTTGGGGGAAACTATGAAGTGCTTCCGGACTATGCTTTGTTTGACTGCAACGATCTGGAGTATCTGATTCTTCCGGAGACGTTGAAAAAAGCAGGAAAATTTGCACTTTATCAGTGTTCCTCCCTGCTTTGGATAGAGCATCTGGAAAACGTAACGGAGTTCGGGGAATATGCTCTGGCGCTTTGCTCCTCGCTGGAACGGCTTTCGTTCGGTGAGGGCACGGCTTCCATGGGGTTCGGAATGCTGTTCGGCTGTTCCCGGCTTTCGGTTCTGACGCTTCCGTTTGTCGGTGCCGGGAACGGAGAGCACGGGTATCTTGCGTATCTCTTTGGCGCGGAGGCACCGGAGTTTTCCAAAGGATATTATCCTGCAACCCTTTCGCGGGTGGAGCTTCTTTCTTCCTGCCATGCATTGGAGAATTATGCGTTTTACGAGTGCGCCGGTCTGAAGGAAGCGGTGCTGCCGGAGGGACTTGTTTCCATCGGCGTCCGTGCCTTTGCAGGTTGTACCTCGCTTTGGCAGGCGGAGCTTCCCGGCTCTCTGCGGCGGATTGGGGAGCTGGCGTTTTCCGGTTGCACGGCGCTCCGGACGCTGACTTTTTCCGAGGGGTTGGAGAGCATGGGAATTGCCGCGTTTTCCGGTTGTACGGCTCTGTCTGAGATTGCGCTTCCGGAGAGCCTGACGGCTCTTCCGGCTTCTGCGTTTGCAAACTGCTCGTCCCTTTCACGCGTGTCGCTCGGCGGGGTCCGGCGACTCGGAAAGCATGCGTTTTATTCCTGCTTCCGGATCCGGGAGGTAACCGGACAGGAGGGAATTGAGGAGGAGCAGTAAAAGCCGCGGTCTGGTTTTCGTGTGATTTTCTTTGAAAAAGTTTGACGGAGGGAGAAAGGCAGATATGGTTCTGACAAAGGACCGTTCGTTTTACCGGATGCTTGTCCGGCTTTCCGTTCCGATTGCGCTTCAGAATCTGGTGACCTTTTCGGTTGGGTTGGCGGACAATCTGATGATCGGAATGCTGGGGGATAATGCAATTTCCGGTGTTTATATGGGCGGGCAGATTCAGACGCTTTTGCAGGTGTTCAGCGCCGGGATTGAAGGTGCAATTCTGATCCTTGCGGCGCAGTACTGGGGAAAACGCGATACGGGAAGCATCAAGCGGATTATTTCCATCGGTGCGCGGTTTTCTCTGATTTTCGGTGCTGTACTGACGCTGGTCTGTGCGGCTTTTCCGTCGTGGATCATATCATTCTTTACCGGAGATGCGGAAATCATCCGCGCCGGAGCGGAATATCTGGGTGTTGTCGCGTTTTCCTACCTTTTCTTCTGCCTGACGCAGGCGCTGATTGCCTCGATGCGGAGCGTGGAGAGCGCGCGGATCGGGCTGTGGGTGTCGCTGGTTTCTCTGGCAGTCAACGTGGTACTGAACTATTTGCTGATTTTCGGAAAATGCGGCTTTCCGGCGCTCGGAATCCGCGGCGCCGCCGTTGCAACGGTCATCGCACGGATTGCGGAAACGGTGATAATCTGCATTTATGTGTTTGCGGTGGATCGCCGGCTGTCGCTCAGATTCCGGGATTTTCTGGTGTGGGATCGGCAGCTTCTTCGGGACTTTGTACGGTACGGAACGCCGATTGTGGCGGGGCAGATCGTCTGGGCGGTCAATATGATGGCGAACTCCGCCATTCTCGGTCGTCAGAGTGCGGACGGAGTGGTGGCGGCGGCGAGTCTGGCAAATACGCTGGGAAGCCTTGCCTATGTGGTTATGAACGGGATGTCCGGTGCGGTCGGCATCATCACCGGGAAAACGATCGGCGCCGGAGAAGAGCGGAAAATGCGCGAATATGCAAAAACGGTGCAGGTGATTTTTCTTGTGCTCGGCGTTCTGACAGGAGCCGGACTCTTCCTTTTGCGGGATCCTTACATTTCCCTTTACAACATCAGTGATGCGGCGGCAGGAGAAGCGCGGCGGTTTATCACTGTGCTGTCGGTGACGACTGTGGGAACCTGCTATCAGGCGGCATGCCTGTTCGGTCTGGTCAAAAGCGGGGGAGACATTTCTTTCGTCTTCCGGAACGACTCCTTCTTTGTTTTTCTGGTGGTTCTGCCGTCTGCGATTGTTGCCACGGTGCTTGGCGCCGCGCCTTGGGTGGTATTTGCCTGCCTGAAATGCGATCAGATTCTGAAATGCTTTGTGGCGGTATGGAAAATCAACCGATTTGACTGGATGAAAAACCTGACGCGTACCGCCACCTGACTTTTGCGCGTCGGAATGCTTCAACTCCTGGCGGACAGAAAAAAAGACCCCTTCCTCTCTCTTCCGGTATTTTTACCGGGGTGAGGGAAGAGGTCTTTTGCTTTTTCGGGTGCCTTCCGAAAAGGATGTAGCGGTGGGCTTACTTTTTGTTGATGATGGTAATGCCGGAGGGAGCGATACCGGTCTGCTCATAGACGATGGCGTTGATCTGGGCGATCTGTGCTGCCTGCAGGCTTTCCGCTTTGACGACGATGCTTGCCGCTTTTCCGTTCAGGACGGCAACGCACTGCTCAAAGCCTTTTGCCTTAATGAGCGACTCAATGTTGGCTTCCTTCTGAATCTCCTCCGAAATGGCGGCAATGCTTGCAAGTGCTTCCGACTTTACGGCTTCGGTGGAGTCCTCATTGTCTACGACTGCCTGAAGAACCTCCAGCGCTTCGTCACGTGCTCTCTGGCGGTTGACCTGGGTGGCGGAGAAGTAGGCGGAACCGTCATCGGTCTTGTCGTTTCCGGTCGGTGTGTCGTTGTTCCCGTTTTCGGAGATGTTTCCGCTGGGCTTGTCGTAGTTCGGGTACCCTCCGTCTCCGCTTCCGGAGAAGAGCATCCAGTTGAGCCAGACTGCCGCTCCGATCAGGAGCACGGCGCAGGCGATGACAATGTTCCGTTTGCCGATCTTCAGAACGAAGGTTTTGAACCTGTTGCTTTTCCGCGGAACGGGGGTCAATTCGGTTGATTGGTGTTTCATCTTGGAATCCTCCTGTTTTTTCTTTCGCTATAACCTATGCCATGGCGGTTCAGAATATGCAGAAAAAGAAAAAAGGTTCCGGAAAACGGAAAAAATGTGTGTGCGGATTGTTTTTTATCGGGAACTATGATATAATGAGGAAAATATCCGATTCCTTTGGAGGCATCTATGAAAGATCTGCTTTTGACGCGGCTGGAAAAGGCTTTTTCCGGCGACCTGACCGATTATCAGGCGATTCCGTTCTGGAGCTGGAACAATGAACTGGAGGAGGAGCATCTGATCCGTCAGATTGAGGACATGAAGGCGGCAGGGATGGGCGGATTTATTATGCACGCCCGCATCGGTCTGAAAACCGAATACCTTGGCGAAAAATGGTTTTCCTGTGTGGAAGCCTGTCTGAAAAAAGCGCGTGAGCTTCACATGAATGCGTGGATATACGATGAAAACGGCTGGCCGAGCGGGTTTGTCGGCGGGAAGCTGTTGGAGCGGGAGGACTTCCGTGCACAGTTTCTGGAATACGCGGTTCGGGATTCCTTTGACCCGTCGGCGTTTGTCAATTACCGGGAAAGTGAGGATGGCTTTGTCCGGGTGGAGTGTGCGGAGGAGATGACCTCCGGTGTTTGTCATTGCGTCTATCTGCGGGTAAGCCCCGCCAACACGGACATATTGAATCCGGAGGTGGTCACGGCATTTCTGAACGAGACGCACGAGCAGTATTACAAGCGGTTCCCGGAGAGCTTCGGAAGGGAGCTGAAGGGCTTTTTCACCGACGAGCCGCAGTGCTATCGGGCAAAGACCTCCTACAGTCCTTTTCTGCGGGAAGCCTATGAAAAGGAATTCGGCGGGGACATCCGCGACGGTTTGATCTGGCTGTTTTTGCAGGATGCACGCGGGTACCTTTTCCGGGAGCGCTATTATACGCTGATGAACCGCCTTTATACGGACAACTTCTTCCGCAGAATCTATGAATGGTGCGATGCGCATCACTGTATGCTGACCGGGCACGGGATTGAGGAGTGCAATCTTTACGGACAGATGCTGGGGGGCGCGGGCGTGATGCAGCCGTATGAATTCGAGCATATTCCCGGTATTGATATGCTGGGAAGGGATTGCCATACCGAGCTGATGCCGAAGCAGGTGGGCAGTGTGGCAAGCCAGCTTGGAATCCGGCAGGTTCTGACAGAGACCTTTGCCTGCTGCGGCTATGACGTGACGCCGAAGGAGCTTCGCTCGATCGCGGAGTTTCAGTTTTTCAACGGGGTCAGTCTGATGTGCCACCACCTGTTTCCGTATTCGCTGGCGGCGCAGGGAAAAACAGACCATCCGCCGGTCTTTTCCCGGCAGAGCAACTGGTGGGAGCAGTTCCGCTCCTTCAATGACTATTTTACCCGATTGGGATACCTGATTTCCAATACCGAGGAGACCTATGATGTCCTTCTGATTTCTCCTCTGCGCTCCGCATATCTGAATTACTCCAAAGAGGGTTCCTATGAGCGGACGATGGAAAGCGACTATTTTGCTTTGATTCAGTGCTTCCGGGAGCACGGCATCCGCTTTCAGGTAGCAGATGAGGGAATTCTTGCACGCCACGGAAGTGTGCACGGGGATGCCCTTACCATCGGTCAGCGGAGCTATGGGACGGTGGTCGTTCCCAAAATGACGACGATCGCATCGGAGACGCTTTCGCTTTTGCAGAAGTTTGAAGGGAAACGGCTGGTATTGGGCGGGCTGACCCTTGTGGACGGCGCTCCCGCAGAGGCAGAGCTGACCTCCAACATCACGATGGAGGATATTTTCGCTTCTGCCGCATTCCGCTATTCCTGTGCGGACGGCAGGAGCGGTCTTACCAGTCGGGAAGGAGAGCTTGGCAGGTTTCTTTTCATCAAAAATTATTCCCGAACCGAGCCGAGCCGCGTGCATACCGAGGGGATTTCCTGTCGCTACCGTGCGCTGGATCTGGAGACGCTGACCTTGCGGGAAATTGACGACGACTTTCTGCTGGATCCCTGCGGAAGCGTGATCCTTGCGGAATCGGAGGGAGCTTTCCGGTCAGGTGAAAAGGTTTTGGCAGAGGACATTACCCCGGCGTTCCGGGTGACGGAGATCAGTGAAAACGCGCTGGTTCTGGACATGGGGGAGATCAGCTATGATGGCGTCCGCTTCGGAGAGACGCTTCCTCTGCAACGGATTTTTGAGGATCTCTTGCGGGCGGACTATCGGGGAAAGTTCTGGATTCGTCAGCATTTTACGGTCAGCGAAAAAATGCCCCTTTCCCTGTGGATGGAAAAGGGCAGGTATCCGGAAATCCGGCTCAACGGCAAGCCGTTGAATTTTGTGCAGAGCGATTTTGATTTTCTGTTCATGACAGCGGATCTTTCCGCCGCAATACAGACAGGGGAAAACGAGCTTTGTTATTCGGTAGACTATTTTCAGCATGACGGGGTGCATTTTGCGCTCTTTGATCCGCTTGCCACCGAAAGCCTGCGTAACTGCCTCTATTATGACACGCATATCGAAAGCGCTTATGTGCTCGGTGATTTTACGGTGGGAGAGGATTTTCTGCTTTCTCCCCGTCGCACGCTTCCCCCGGTGACCTCCGGACTTTTCCGCGCCGGGTATCCCTTCTTCCGTGGAACGCTCACGCTTTCCGGAAGCTATGTCTGGGACGGCAGCGGTCGGCGGATCCTTTCGCCGGTCGGAAGGTTCCTTGTTGCAGAGGTCACGGTCAACGGAGTACGGACAGATTTGGTTCTGGATGACAAAAAGGACATTACCGATTTGCTTCGCGTCGGGGATAACGACATTCGGATTGTGCTTCGCGCAAGCCTGAGAAACTTCTTCGGACCGCATCATTTCCGTCCGGATCCGGAGCCGCTTGGCGTAAATCCGACGCTGTTTACCTTCCGCGGGGAATGGAACGGCGGGATTGCAGACCGCTATACGCCCGTGTATCAGAGCGTTCCGTTCGGAGCGGATCGGATTTTGATGCTGACAAGTGTTCGGGAGGCGGAAGAAAAATGAAACAGATACCGATTGCAATCCGGGAACATACCGAGCTGTACGCGGAGCGGCTGGCAAAACACCCGAAACTTGCCGCGATGTACCGGAACTGCTATCCGCATACCGCGCAGAGCGTATTGGAGCCGCAGGCGGACGGAAGCTGTTTTGTCCTGACCGGAGACATCCCTGCCATGTGGCTACGAGATTCTGCGGCACAGGTGACACATTATGTAAGAATTTCTAAGGACGCGGAGGTGGGGACTCTGATTGAAGGGGTCATCCGCCGCCAGCTGATGTATATTTCCATTGACCCATACGCCAACGCATTCAACCGGGAACCGAACGGCGAGGGACATACGGACGATCTGCCACGAAATAATCCGTGGGTGTTTGAGCGAAAATACGAGGTGGATTCGCTTTGCTATCCGTTCCGCCTTCTGTATCTGTACTGGAAGGAGACCGGACGGGAAGAGCTGATCCGCACAGAGCTGGAAAAGAGCGTGCGGGTGGTTCTGGAAGTCTGGCGGCGGGAACAGCATCACGATGCGCGTTCACCCTATCGGTTTATCCGCCCGAAGGTTTCGGTTCCGTGGGATACCATTCCAAATGACGGCATCGGTACACCGGTTGCCGTGACGGGTATGACATGGTCCGGCTTCCGTCCGAGTGACGACGGATGCACCTACGGGTATCTGACGGCATCGGAAATGTTTGCGGTGGTCGTGCTCGGATATATGGCGGAGATGCTGGAGTCGGTTTGCGGGAATACCGCCTTGTCGGAGGAGTGCCGACGTCTCGCCGCAGAGATTGATGCGGGAATCCGGAAGCATTGCGTGGTGGAGCACCCGGAATTCGGAAGCATCTATGCGTGTGAGACGGACGGAATGGGGCATTATTCGCTGATTGACGACGCAAACATTCCGAGTCTGCTCTCAATTCCTTATATCGGTTACGCGGACGCGACCGACCCACTCTACCGCAATACCAGAAAGTTTTTGCTCAGCCCGGAAAATCCGTTTTATTTTGAGGGAAGCTATGCCAAGGGAATCGGTTCCCGGCATACACCGGACGGCTATATCTGGCATATGGCGCTGGTGATGCAGGGGATGACCTCCACCGACCCGGAGGAGGAACGGGAGATTCTGCGGATGCTCGCTCAGACCGACGCGGGGACGGGGTATCTGCACGAGGGCTTTGATGCAAACAATCCGTCGGCTTTTACGCGGGAGTGGTTCACATGGCCGAACTCTCTGTTTGCAGAGTATATCGAATCCTGCGTGGATCGCGGAATCCTCTGAAAGATATTTTTCGGAGCGAATGAACTGCTCCGGAGTTATGCCAGCTCTCCGAGACGGCGCACGGCGCTCTCTGCGCAAATCGCACTTCCGTGCTCACGGATGTAAAGACGGAACATTGCCGTATTTTCGATGCTTCCGTATTCCGAGAGGAATTGCAGCTCCTCCGGCATGGAAAAGGGACTTGGTGTCCGGACGGAGAGAAGCAGGTAAAACGCGCCGTGTGTGTCACGCCATGCACAGCTTTTTCCGAGGTACCCGATGGTGAGCAGCCTTTTGCAGACGGACAGAAGTGCATTCAACTCCGGAAAACGGTAAATGCATTCCCGGCGGAAGCCGCCGGAGACGCTTCTGGAAAGCCGTTGACGGCGCGGTGCTTCGCGCAGGAGCGGAAGCTTTTCCTGCTCCGGCGGCAGTGCTTCGGTTTTGGTCAGGTCGCTGATGAACATTTCGCATCCCCCCTCTCTGGAGGGGAAAAACTGGACGGAAATCTGCCGGTCGTCCGCCTCAAAGTCGGTTTGTTTGCGGATTTCCTCCAGAAGCAGGCGGAAGGTTCGGTGCATTTGCGCGGTGTCCTCTCCGAAGCTGTCGGCGTTCAGCTCAAAATGGCACATATCCGTAGGGGTCAGCATCAGTTTGAGTTTGCGGTCGCTGATACGGATCAGTTCCATACAGCAGTCACTCCTTTCGGAAAAAGGTTCAATTTCGGAACAATTGACTTACTATTCATTATAGTCCGGTGGGGGCGGAATGGGAACCCCTAAAAATATGGTAATTTTCCGCGGGGACGATCCGGTCGGGCGGGAAAAGATGTCCGGCGGATTTTTGCGGAAGAAAGGAAGAAACCATGCAGGCGGTTGTCAGTGTGATGGGCATGCGGGAGGCGGATGCGGCGGAACAGCGGCGGGGCATTTCCGGTCGGGAGCTGATGGAGCGTGCGGCAAGAGAAATTTCGGAGGCTTACCCGTTTGCGGGGTGCACCGCCATTGTCTGCGGAACGGGGAACAACGCCGGGGACGGATATGCGTTGGCGCTTTTCCTTCACGAAAAAGGCATCTCCTGCACGCTCTTTTTGGTTGAAGATCGGTTTTCTCCGGACGGTCGTTTTTTCTATGATGCCTGTATGCGGGAAGGAATTCCTTCCTGCCCCTGTACGGAGAAAACGGATTTTTCCGCTTATGCGGAAATTGTGGACTGCCTGTTCGGAACCGGGTTCCGTGGGGAGGTTTCGGAGCCGTTTGCCGGGGTGATCCGCGCGATCAACCGAAGCGGAAAGACCGTGATTTCCGCCGACATCAACAGCGGACTTTCCGGCGACAACGGGCTTTCTTCTCTGTGCGTGCACTCCGATCTGACGGTTTCGATCGGTACCCGCAAGCCGGGGCATTTTCTCAACCGTGCCCGGGATGTGATCGGGAAGCTGCGGAACGCGGACATCGGAATCCCGGTTCCGGAAGAGCACCTGTATCTGGCGGAGGCGGGGGATTTTGCTTCGGTTCTGCAACCGCGTCCGCATTTTTGTAACAAAGGGGATTTCGGATATGTTACCGTATTCGGCGGCTCTCCCGAATATGCGGGAGCCGCAAAGCTTGCAAACCTCAGCGCCTCGGCGCTCCGCTGTGGCTGCGGAGTGGTTCAGCTGGCGGTTCCTGCATCGGTGAGCGGCGCGGTAGCTCCTTATCTTCTGGAAAGTACATTGCTATCGGTTCCGTCGGACGCTTCCGGAAAGATGCAATATTGTCCGGAGCTTCTGGACCGGCTTCTGGAACGGCAGGCGGCGATGGCGGTCGGTATGGGTTGGGGGAGCAGTCCGGAATATGAAAAGATTCTTTTGTACCTTTTGGAAAAGGGAAGCATTCCATTGGTGATTGACGCGGACGGGCTCAATACGCTGGCAAAAACGGATCTTTCCGTTCTTGGGCGTACCGGATGCCGTGTGGTGCTGACACCGCATCCGAAGGAATTTGAGCGGCTTTCCGGGATTCCGGTCGGAGAGATTTTGCGGGATCCTGTCCGGCATGCAAGAGAATTTGCGGCACAGTACGGCGTTTGTCTGCTCCTGAAGGGAAGCTGTACGGTGGTCAGCGACGGCAGGGACACGCTCCTTGTAAACCGCGGCTGTGCCGGAATGGCGACGGCGGGAAGCGGGGATGTGCTTTCCGGTGTTCTTGCCGGACTGTTCGGATACAGTACCGCCTCTCCGCTGTTGACAGCCGCCTGCGGCGCGTATCTCGCGGGACGGGCGGGAGAGCTTGCCGAGGAGAAAAGCAACCCGGTCAGTATGATCGCGTCGGACACGGTGGAACAGCTTCCTTTCGCGGTCAGAGAACTCATGGAGGCGGGAGGAACGCTCCGTGCCCGGTAATACCGCGAATGCGGATGCCGCAGATGCGGGAGAAAAGGAGAATGCAATGCAGAAAACGAATGCGATGCGGATGCTGGATGCCGCAAAAATTTCTTATGAGGTATTGACCTACACGGTGGACGAAAACGATCTGAGCGGAATGCACATTTCGGAAGAGCTGCATTTCCCGCCGGAGCAGATGTTCAAAACACTGGTAGCGCACGGGGACAAGACCGGATATCTGGTGTTTTGTGTTCCTGTGGCGGAGGAGATTGACCTGCGCCGTGCCGCCACTCTGACGGGAAATAAAAAGATCGAAATGGTGCATGTGAAGGATTTGCTCGGCCTGACGGGATATATCCGGGGCGGCTGTTCTCCGATCGGAATGAAGAAGCATTTTCCGACGTATGTGGACGAAAGCGCTCTGCAATGGGAGAAGATTACGGTCAGTTCCGGTACCCGCGGAGCACAGCTTTTGCTGTCCCGTGCGGATTTGTTGCAATTTATACAAGCAAAAACGGCGGCTCTGACGGGAAATAATGAAAAATAGGGCTTGCAAAACGGAGGAAAATCCGTTATAATTATAAAATGAGATTTTATGACCGCAGAAACGGAATGTTTTTTCTGAAAGGATAACAGTATGCAGACGATCAAAAGGCGCATTGCCGGAAAAATTGCGGAGGCGGTTCGGGAGCTGAACGCGGACGCGGAGCTGAATGAAGAGGAGATCATCGGGCTTTTGGAGTACCCGCCGGATCCCACGATGGGAGATCTGGCTTTTCCCTGCTTCCGGCTGAGCAAGACCTTGCGCCGCGCTCCCGCGCAGATTGCCGCAGAGCTTTGCGGTCGTTTGCAGGACGACTGCATCGGACAGGTGTCCGCAGTCAGCGGGTACCTTAACTTTGTCGTTTCCAACCGGTATCTTTCCGACACCGTTCTCCCGCAGATTCTTGCAGAGGGAGACCGTTACGGCGCACAGGCGTTCGGAAAAGGGAAGAAGGTTGTTCTGGATTATTCCTCTCCCAACGTGGCAAAGCCGTTCCATATCGGGCATCTCGGCACGACGGTGATCGGGCATTCCTTGCGCAAGCTGCACGAATTTGCCGGGTACGAGTGTTTCGGCATCAATTATCTCGGCGACTGGGGTACACAGTTCGGAAAGCTGATCGTTGCCTACCGCAAGTGGGGAAGCCGCGAAGCGGTGGAAAAGGGCGGCATTGACAAGCTGGTGGAGCTGTATGTCCGGATCAACAATGAGATCAAGGGAGACCCCGAGAAGGGAATCCCCGGAAATGAAGCTCTGGCAGACGAGTCCCGCGCCGAATTTCACAAGCTGGAGACCGGCGACGAGGAAAATCTGGAGCTGTGGCGCTGGTTTGTTTCCATCAGTCTGGAGGAATACAACAAGACCTACCGCCAGCTCGGCATCACCTTTGATTCCTACAAGGGCGAGAGCTTTTATACCGATAAAATGCCGGCGCAGGTGCAGAAACTGCGCGACATGAACCTTTTGAAGGTGGACGACGGGGCGTCCATTGTCGATCTTTCCGCCTACAATATGCCGCCTTGCCTGATTCTGAAGCGGGACGGTTCCACGCTCTATCCGACGCGGGACATTGCCGCCGCGGTTTACCGGAAGGAAACCTACCACTTTGACAAAGCCATTTACGTGACCAGTGCACAGCAGTGTCTCCATTTTGCACAGTGGTTCAAGGTGGTGGAGCTGATGGGGTACCCGTGGTACAACGAGCTGGTGCATGTTCCTTACGGAACGGTTTCTCTCAACGGAGAAAAGCTTGCCACCCGCACCGGAAACGTGGTGCTTCTGCGCGACCTGTTCGCACTTGCCATTGAGAAGGTGCGCGGGATTATCGAAGAGAAAAACCCGGATCTGGAAAACAAGGACGAGGTTGCCGAATCCATCGGCGTCGGCGCGGTGGTGTTCTATTATCTGAGTAACAACCGGATGAAGGACATCAACTTTGTGATGGAGGATGCACTCAGCTTCGACGGGAATACCGGTCCTTATGTGCAGTACACCTATGCGCGCGCCTGCTCGTTGCTCTCCCGCGCCGGAGAGGTCGGCACGGAGCCGGCTCCCTTGGAGTGCGAGGAAGAGCTGACGCTGGCAAAAACACTCTGCCGCTTCGGAGAGCGGGTGGTTGCCGCGCTGGAGGACTATGAACCGAGCTATATTACCAGATTTATTCTGGATGTCGCGGCGGCGTTCAACCGTTTCTACCACAATTGTCCCATTCTGTCTGCCGCCGATCCTGCCGTCCGTGCATCCCGCCTGCGGCTGACGGAGGCGACCAAAATTGTTTTGGGCAATGCGTTTGATCTGATCTGCCTGCGGAAGACGGAACGCGTCTGACAGAGCGCTCCCGGATCGGATACCATGATTTGATACAGATTCTATTTTTCAGGAAAGGATAATAAAAAGATGTCCGGACACAGCAAATGGGCTAACATCAAGCACAAAAAAGAAAAGACCGACGCCGCAAGAGGAAAGGTCTTTACCAAGATCGGAAAAGAAATTACCGTTGCGGTCAAGGAGGGAGGAGGAGACCCGGTTTCCAACTCCAAACTGCGGGATCTGATCCAGAAGGCAAAGGCGAACAACGTTCCGAATGATAACATTGACCGTTGCATCAAGAAGGCAATGGGTTCCTCCGGTGAGACCTATGAAGAGGTTTCCTATGAGGGCTACGGACCGGCAGGAATTGCCGTAATTGTCGCCGCCACTACGGATAACCGCAACCGCACTGCCGGCAATGTGCGTGCGTATTTCTCCAAATACCACGGAAACATGGGGCAGACCGGATGCGTCGGCTATCTGTTTTCCGATGTCGGCGAGATCGTCATCAACAACGAGGACGGCGACGTGGATGAGGACAAGCTGATGGAAAAGGCGCTGGAAGCAGGCGCGACCGATTTCAAGTCGGACGGAGAAGTATTTATTGTGACGACCGAGCCGGACGATGTTTACGCGATTCAGGAGGATCTGCAAAAGGCAGGGTATGAAATTCTCTCTGCCGAAAAGACCAAGCAGGCTTCCACTTCCGTGACGCTGACCAATGAGGACGACATCAAGTTCATGAACCTGCTTCTGGAAAAGCTGGAAGAGGATGACGATGTGATGGATGTGTATCACAACTGGGAGAACTGCGACTGATCTGTTTTTTGAAAAAGGAAAGACAGCCGCGGACGGTTTTCAACTCCGTCTGCGGCTGTCTTTTATAAGGAAAGCAGAATTGCTCGCCCGGCTTTCAAAAAGAGCACCGGAATCCCTGTTATCGACAGGAGTTTCGGTGCTCCTTGCTTTTTTGATTTTGTTTATTTTACACCAAACAGAAGATCCCCGTAGGTCGGGAAGGGCCAGTACTCCTTGGCGGTCAGCGTTTCCGCTTCATCGCAGACGACGCGCAATTCCGCCATTTTGAGAAGAATTTTGTCACGGATGAATTCGGCAGCCTCGGTCACATTTTCCAGCGTCCGGTAATGCACCAACGCATTTTCCAGCGCCTCGGTTGCCTCGTCGATGCTGTCGGCAAGCTCCGAGAGCTTTGCAATCTGCTTCCGCTCAAATTTTCCGGCGATGCCGGGAACCGCCGCAACCTTTGCGGTAAAGGTTTCCGCAAGGGATTTTGCATAGGTTTCCACGGCGGGCAGGATCTCTTTTCTTGCCATATCCGTCATGGTCAGCGCTTCGATATTGACGGTCTTGCAATAGTTTTCCAGCATGATTTCGTATCTGGAGTGAATCTCTGCCATGGAAAATACCTTTTGCGAGATCAGCATATCGGTATTTTTCTTTTCCAGAATGGTGGCAAGTGCGTCGGGCGTGGTGCGCAGATTCAGAAGCCCGCGTTTTTCGGTTGCTTCCTTAATCCATGCGTCGTCGTAGCCGTTGCCGTTGAAAATGATTCGCTTGTGATTCCGGACGGTATTTTTGATGAGGTCGTGCAGGGCTGTTTCAAAGTCCTCTGATTTTTCCAGAAGGTCCGCGTACTGCTTCAGGGATTCCGCAACGGCGGCATTGAGCATGATGTTGGCGCAGGCGATGCTGTTGGAGGAGCCGAGCATCCGGAATTCAAACTTGTTTCCGGTGAAGGCAAAGGGAGAGGTACGGTTGCGGTCGGTGGTGTCGCGCGCAAATTTCGGCAGAACATGGACGCCGAGGCGCAGAACGGTTCTTTCCGCCGCGTTATAGGGCTTTTCCGTCTCAATGGCATCCAGCACCGCGGTCAGCTCGTCGCCGAGGAACATAGAGACGACGGCGGGAGGCGCTTCGTTGGCACCCAGCCGGTGGTCGTTGCCCGCGGTTGCAACCGACAGGCGGAGCAGATCCTGATAATCGTCCACTGCCTGAATGACCGCGCAGAGAAAGAGGAGGAACTGTGCATTCTCATAAGGGGTTTCGCCGGGGGTCAGGAGGTTGACTCCAGTATCGGTGGAGATCGACCAGTTGTTATGCTTCCCGCTTCCGTTGACCCCTGCAAACGGTTTTTCGTGCAGCAGGCATACCAATCCGTGGTGTGAGGCGACCTTCTGCATGATCTCCATGGTCAGCTGATTGTGGTCGGTGGCAATATTGGTGGTGGAGTAGATGGGCGCCAGTTCATGCTGTGCGGGAGCAACCTCGTTGTGCTCGGTTTTGGCAAGCACACCAAGCTTCCAAAGCTCCCGGTTCAGGTCTGCCATGTAGGCGGCGATGCGCGGCTTGATGACTCCGAAATAATGATCGTCCAGCTCCTGACCCTTCGGCGGCTTTGCACCGAACAGGGTTCTGCCGCAAAAGACCAGATCATGCCGTTTTTCGAACATTTCCTTATCTACGAGAAAATACTCCTGCTCGGGACCGACGGAGGTGTGAACGCATTTGACATCCTCGTTTCCAAAAAGACGGAGGACGCGCATTGCCTGCTTGTTCAGCGCCTGCATAGAGCGCAAAAGGGGCGTTTTCTTATCCAATGCTTCGCCGCCATAGGAGCAGAAGGCAGTGGGAATGCAAAGGGTCTGATCCTTGATGAATGCGTAAGAGGTCGGATCCCAAGCCGTATATCCCCGTGCTTCAAAGGTGGCGCGCAGTCCGCCGGAGGGGAAGGAGGAGGCATCCGGTTCGCCTTTGATTAACTCTTTCCCGGAGAATTCCATGATGACACCGCCATCCGGGGAGGGGGAAATGAAGCTGTCATGCTTTTCGGCGGTGATTCCGGTCAGCGGCTGGAACCAGTGCGTGAAGTGTGTAGCACCATGTGCAACCGCCCAATCCTTCATTGCGTCGGCTACCGCGTTGGCAACCTCGCTGTTGAGGCGTTCGCCCTCGTCGATGGTTTTCTTCAGGGACTTGTAGACATCCGACGGAAGTTTTGCCTTCATAACGCGGTCATCAAACACCAGACTGCCGAAATAATCCGATACCGTTTCCATTCTTTGAAATCCTCCTCAATATTTTGTGTGGTTGTGCTTTTGCGCCTGTTAACAACAGGTCGGAAAAGCAAAAAAAGCGTCTGAGAGTATCCCTCTCCGACGCCTTTGCCTTTGATGTGCGCTATTATACACGCTCTTTCGCCGTTTGTCAAGCCCTTTTTTCAAAAAAATCCGAAAAAAATGTAAAGCAATTGACAAACGGCGTCCGGAGTGCTATAATAACCCGGTAATGGGCAAAGGCGTTCATTCGCGGAGGGGATTCGTTCTCTCCCGGATGGGTGTCTTTTCTTTTTGGGGGCGGCGGCAGAATTCCGGTCGGTCGGCGGTGCCTCTCTGTTCCTGCTTTGCACACGGAAAAATCGTTTTCTGCCGGGAAAGCATCCGGACGCTTGAAAAAAAGATGGCAGACGAAGTTTTTTTGTGCGAAAAAACAGTAGAAATTAAAAGAAAGGTGTGGTATAATGATAATGAATTTTTGTTTCCGGGTTTTCAGGGCGGGAAACGCGGAATGCTTTTTCAAAGGAGGCGGCTGAAGGATGAACTATTCCAAGGAAGAAGTATTGCAATATGTTTCGGAGGAAGATGTGAAGTTCATCCGGATGGCGTTCTGTGACGCCCGCGGCAGACAGAAGAACATATCGGTCATGCCGGGAGAGCTGGAGCGTGCATTTTCCGACGGAATTGCGATCGACGCATCGGCTGTGGAAGGCTTTGGCGGAGAGGTTCGTTCCGACCTGCTTCTGCATCCGGATCCTTCCACGCTCTCGGTGCTCCCGTGGAGACCGGAGCACGGAAGAGTGGTGCGGATGTTCTGCTCGGTAACGCATCCGGACGGCAGTGCTTTTGCCGGGGATACACGGTCGCTTCTTGCGCGTACCGTGGCGGAAGCGGCGCATGCCGGGATTTCCTTCACCTTCGGCTCCGAGATGGAATTTTACCTGTTTTTGCGGGATGAGGTCGGGGAACCGACCCGGATTCCTTACGACCGTGCAGGATATATGGACATTGCCCCTGCCGACCGGGGAGAAAACGTGCGCCGGGAAATCTGCCTGACACTGGAAGAGATGGGGATTTTCCCGGAAAGCTCGCATCACGAGGAGGGACCGGGGCAGAACGAGATTGATTTCCGTTATTCGGATCCGATCTCTGCCGCCGACAATGCCGTGACCTTCCGGTCTGTGGTGGAAACGGTCGCGGCGCGGAACGGGTTGTATGCCGATTTTTCTCCCAAGCCGCTGGATGCGGCTCCCGGAAACGGGATGCACATCAATTTTTCCGTACATCGTCCGGACGGGGCGGATGTGATGCCGCAGGCGATTGCCGGAATTCTTGCGCATATTCCGGTGCTGACCTTATTTCTGAATCCGGTTGCGGAATCCTACCGTCGTTTCGGATCAGACAAGGCGCCGAAATATATTTCCTGGGCGCGGGAAAACCGTTCTCAGCTGATCCGGATTCCGGCGGCGACCGGAAAATACCGGAGAGCGGAACTGCGTTCACCCGACCCGATGTGCAATCCCTATCTTGCTTTTGCACTGCTGATCCGGGCAGGACTTGACGGCATTCAGAAGGATTTGACGCTGCCGGATGCCGCGGAGCAAAATCTGTTTCGTGCACCGTCCGGCGTGACGGATCAATACGGCACTCTGCCGGGATCGCTGGAGGAGGCTCGGGCGGTTGCCGCAAAGGCGCCGATTCTGTCGGAATGGTTGCCGGAGGAGATCCGACGGTACTGGCTTGGCTGATACGGAATCTTTTTTCGGAGGGAGGGGAAACTTTTGCAGGCGGAGGAATCATGCTACAGCGTTCTGCTGGTTTCGGCATCCGAAAAGTTCAACGCTTCCTTCCTTTCTCTGCTTTCGGAGGGGCAGTATTCACCGATCCGGATGGTGGGGAATGCAGGGGAAGCCAGAAGAGCGGTTTCTGAGACTTCCTTTGATCTCACTGTCATCAATGCACCGCTTCCCGATGAGACGGGCATTCTTCTGGCGGAGGATTTCTGCGGGGGAAGCAGTATGGGAATTCTGCTGCTGGTTCGGACGGAGCATTATCCGGAGGTCAGTGCACGTGCATCCTCCTTCGGGATTCTGACCCTGCCGAAGCCGACCTCCTCGCAAATGCTGCGTCAGTCTCTGACTCTGCTTTGCGGAACGCGGGAACGGTTGCGCAGGATGGAACGGAAAACCGCCTCCATGGAGGAAAAAATGGAGGAAATCCGGCTGGTCAACCGTGCAAAATGGCTTCTCATTGAGCAGCTCAAAATGACGGAGCAGGAAGCGCACCGGTATATTGAAAAACAGGCAATGGATCGTTGCGTCACGCGAAAGTCCGTTGCGGAGTCCATATTGAAAACGTACCGATAATTTTTGAATCTTTTTATTTTGCGGAGATAAAGAAAATGACAAAGTATATTTTTGTGACCGGAGGTGTGGTCTCCGGTCTTGGTAAGGGAATTACGGCGGCGTCGCTCGGACGTCTGCTCAAGTGCAGAGGCTTGAAGGTTGCGGCGCAGAAGCTGGATCCGTACATCAATGTAGACCCCGGTACGATGAGTCCGTATCAGCACGGGGAGGTATACGTGACGGAGGACGGTGCGGAGACCGATCTGGATCTTGGTCACTACGAAAGATTTATTGACGAGGACCTGAACCGGTATTCCAACCTGACGACCGGAAAGGTCTACTGGAATGTTCTGAACAAGGAGCGCCGCGGCGAATATCTCGGCTCGACCGTGCAGGTCATTCCGCATATCACCAACGAAATCAAGGATTTTGTGTATCGCGTCGGAAAGCAGACGGATGCCGATGTAGTGATTACGGAAATCGGCGGCACCATCGGTGACATTGAATCACAGCCGTTTATTGAGGCAATCCGGCAGATTTCTCTGGAGGTCGGGCGGGAGAACAGCCTCTTTATCCATGTCACGCTGGTGCCGTTTTTGCATGGCTCCGACGAGCACAAGTCCAAGCCCACCCAGCATTCCGTCAAGGAATTGCAGGGAATGGGAATCAATCCGAACATCATCGTTCTCCGCTGCGATGAGCCGCTGGAGGAGTCGATCTTCAAAAAGATTTCCATGTTTTGCAACGTCAAGCCGGACTGTGTGATCGAAAATATCACGATTCCTTATCTTTACGAAGCCCCTCTGATGCTGGAAAAGGCAAACTTCTCCTCGGTGGTTTGCAGAGAGCTCGGAATTGACGCACCGGCTCCGGACCTTGCCGAATGGACAGAGATGGTCGGCAGAATCAAGGCACGGGAGCAGGAGGTTCACATCGGTCTTGTCGGTAAGTATGTTCAGCTCCATGATGCCTATCTTTCGGTGGCGGAAGCCATGCGGCATGCCGGATATGTGCTCAACACGCACATCCGCATTCACTGGATCGACTCCGAGAACCTGAACGAGGACAATTGCAAGGAAATTCTCGGTGCTCTCGACGGGATTATCGTTCCCGGCGGATTTGGCGGCAGAGGCATTGACGGCATGATTCTGGCGGCAAAGTATGCCCGCGAAAACGGGCTTCCGTATTTCGGAATCTGTCTCGGAATGCAGATTGCCGTGATTGAGTACGCGCGGAACGTCGCCGGTATCCGGGATGCGCATTCCGGTGAATTCGACGAGCTTTGCCGCAACAAGGTGATTGATTTCATGCCGGGGCAGAGCGAAAATATTGACAAGGGCGGCACGCTCCGTCTCGGTGCCTACCCCTGCCGCATCCTTCCCGGAACGACGATGGAGCGCTGCTACGGAACGACGGAGATTTCCGAGCGTCACCGTCATCGCTATGAATTCAACAACGAGTACCGGGAGGTTCTGACCGGCGCGGGACTGACCTTGTCCGGACTTTCCCCGGACGGCAGGCTTGTGGAAACGGTGGAGCTGAGCGACCGTCCGTTCTATGTCGGCGTTCAGTACCATCCGGAGTTCAAGTCCCGTCCGAACCGCGCGCATCCGCTGTTCCGCGGATTCATTGCCGCGGCACTGGACAAGCACAATCATCACTGATTCATCCCTGATTCCGATCCTCCGGATTTTTCCGGAACAAAAATATGCAGAAAACGGAGAATATCATGCACGAAGTCTATGAAAACCCGCTTTGCAGGCGTTATGCAAGCCGTGAAATGCAGGAAATTTTTTCGGACAACCGGAAATTCTCGCTTTGGAGACGGCTCTGGATTGCTCTGGCGGAAAGTGAAAAAGAGTTGGGACTTGACATTTCCGACGAACAGATCGCGGAAATGCGGGAGCACGCAGAGGACATTGACTATGAGGTTGCGGATCGCCGGGAGCGCGAGGTTCGCCACGATGTGATGGCGCATATTTACGCTTACGGTCAGGTCTGCCCGAAGGCAAAGCCGATCATTCACCTGGGCGCTACCAGCTGTTATGTCGGTGACAATACGGATGTCATTCTTCAACGGGATGCGTTGCTTCGTGTCCGCCGGTTGCTCCTGGAGGCAATTTCCGCGCTGGCGGATTTTGCGGAGCGCTACCGCGATCTCCCGACGCTTGCCTATACGCATTTTCAGGCGGCACAGCCCACGACGGTCGGCAAGCGCGCCACGCTCTGGATGCAGGATCTGATGATGGATCTTACCCAGCTGGATTTTGTCTGCGGAAACCTGAAACTGCTCGGGTGCCGCGGAACGACCGGAACCGGGGCAAGCTTTCTGGAACTGTTCGGCGGGGACACGGGCAAGGTACGGGAACTGGAGAAAAAGATTGCGCAGAAGCTCGGATTTGCGTCGGTTTACGCGGTCAGCGGACAGACCTACCCGCGGAAGGCGGATGCCTTTGTTCTTTCGGTGCTTTCCGGAATTGCGCAGAGTGCGCAGAAGTTTTCCGGTGATATTCGCCTGCTGTCCCATCTGAAGGAATTTGATGAGCCGTTTGAGGACGGTCAGGTCGGTTCCTCCGCAATGGCGTACAAGCGCAATCCGATGCGGAGCGAGCGGATTTCCTCTCTGGCACGGTTTGTCATTGCCGATGCGGTCAATCCTGCAATGACGGCGGGAACGCAGTGGCTGGAGCGCACGCTGGATGATTCCGCCAACCGCCGTATCAGCATTCCGGAAGCGTTTTTGGCGGTGGACGGAATTCTGAATCTTTATATCAACGTGATCCGCGGTGTGACGGTCTACCCGAAGGTGATTGAAAAGCATCTGATGGAGGAGCTTCCGTTCATGGCAACCGAGAACATTCTGATGGATTGTGTGCGCCGCGGCGGGGATCGTCAGACTTTGCATGAAGCAATCCGCCGTCATTCCGTGGCGGCAGGCAAGGCAATCAAGCAGGAGGGCAAGGACAACGATCTGCTGGATCGTATTGCCGCGGATCCGGTATTCGGATTGTCGCGGGAGGACATTGACCGGATCATTCGGGAGAGCCGCTTTACCGGGATGGCGACCGAGCAGACCGACGCCTATGTTGCCGAGGTGCGCCAGATGCTGGAGGAAAACCGGCAGACGCTTTCGGAAGCCGTGGATGTCTCTCTGCACGTATAAATGGTTTATAAAATTTTCAGATAAAAGGAAGGGAACAAGGGTTATGCTTACAGCGATTGTGGGAATTAACTGGGGAGACGAAGGAAAGGGAAGAATGGTGGATCTGCTTTCCTCTGATTATGACATCATCTGCCGCTATCAGGGGGGAAACAATGCAGGTCACACGGTGGTCAACGAGAAGGGCAAGTTCATTCTGAATCTGCTTCCTTCCGGAATCCTGCGGGAGACAACGGTGAATGTGATGGGCAACGGAATGGTAATCGACCTGGAGCACCTTTCCGGCGAGATCGGCAGACTTGCAGCGCAGGGAATCCGCATCACGCCGGAAAACCTGAAGATCAGCGACAAGGCAATTATCTGCATGCCGTACCACAAGCTGCAGGATATCATGGAAGAGGAGCGTCTGGCGGACAAAAAGTTCGGTTCCACCCGCCGCGGAATTGCTCCGGTATATGCGGACAAGTATATGAAAAAAGGCATCCGCATGGCGGATCTGCTGCATCCGGAAACGCTGACCGAGAAGGTACGCGATATCGTGGAGTGGAAGAACATCACGGTGACGGGCTACGGTCATGCTCCGGTAGATGCCGAAGAGATTCTTGCCTGGCTGAAAAAGTACGGTGAGGAGATTGCTCCGTACATCACGGATGTGACCACCTATCTGACCGATGCCGTAAAGGCGGGAAAGAGCATTATGTTTGAGGCTCAGCTGGGAGCACTCCGGGACATTGATTTCGGTATTTATCCGTACACCTCTTCCTCTACGACGCTGGCTTCCTATGCCCCCATCGGTGCCGGAATTCCCGGTGTCCGGCTGGATCAGACGGTCGGTATCATGAAGGCATATTCCACCTGCGTGGGCGAGGGTCCCTTCACCGCGGAAATGTTCGGGGAGGAAGCGGAAGAGTTGCGCCGTGCCGGCGGTGAGTATGGTGCCGCGACGGGCAGACCCCGCCGCGTCGGTCCCTTTGATATTCCCGCGTCGCTCTATGGCGTCAGAGTACAGGGAGCGGATTGCATCGCACTGACCAAGATGGATGTGCTGTCCTATCTGGATCGGATTCCGGTCTGCGTTGCTTATGAGATTGACGGCGTCAGAACCACGGATTTCCCGACGGGGGACCGCCTCAACCGTGCAAAGCCCGTTGTGGAGTATCTGCCGGGCTTCGGAGATGTTTCCAAGTGCAGAACCTATGAATCTCTGCCCGATGCCGCCAAGGAATATATCCGGTATCTGGAGAAGGCAGTCGGATGCCCGGTACGCTACGTTTCCGTCGGTGCCGAGAGAGACGAATACATTGAAATCAAGGACTGACCGGGGGAAAAACGGATGGCTTCACAAACAGTATTGATTCTGGATTTCGGTGGGCAGTACAAGGAGCTGATTGCGCGCCGGGTGCGGGAATGTCACGTTTATTCCTCCGTGCGCTCCGGGGATACCATTACGGCGGAGGAAATCCGCCGGATCGCTCCGATCGGTATTATTCTGACGGGAGGTCCCAACAGCGTCTATCTGGAGGATTCCCCGCACTGTGATAAAGAAATTTTTCGGTTGGGAATCCCGGTGCTCGGCATTTGTTACGGCTCTCAGCTTCTGACCTGGTCAATGGGAGGAACGGTGGCTCCGTGCGACACCAGTGAGTACGGAAAAACGGCAATGCGGGTAGAACTTTCCTCCCCGTTGTTTGTCGGTCTTTCGGAGGAAGAGGTTGGTCTGATGAGCCATACCGACCGGATTACCGTCCTCCCGGAGGGCTTTGAGACGGTGGCTTCCACCGAAAACTGCCCCAATGCCGCAATCCAGAATGTGGCGGCAGGGCTTTACGGCGTACAGTTCCATCCGGAGGTGGAGAGCACGCCGAACGGTACCAAAATGATTCACAACTTCCTGTACCGCGTCTGCGGTGCGAAGGGGGATTACGATCTGAAAAACCTGGAGCAGGAGCTGATTCTCAAGGTGCGGGAGCAGGTGGGAGATGCTCATGTGCTACTCGGACTTTCCGGAGGTGTGGATTCTTCCGTGTGTGCGGCGCTTCTTTCCAAAGCGATTCCCGGACAATTGCACTGCATTTTTGTCGATCACGGTCTGATGCGCAAGAACGAAGGAGATGAGGTGGAAAAGGCGTTTGCAGGCGGGGATCTGCACTTCATCCGCGTCAATGCCGCCGACCGTTTTCTCAAGGCGCTTTCGGGCGTGACCGATCCGGAGCAGAAGCGGAAGATAATCGGCACCGAGTTTGTCCGCGTTTTTGAAGCGGAATCCAAAAAGCTTCCAAACATCCGGTTTTTGGCGCAGGGAACGATTTACCCCGACGTGATTGAATCCGGCGGGAGTAAGGCGGCAACCATCAAGAGCCACCACAATGTCGGCGGACTTCCCAAGGACATGGGCTTTTCCGGCGTTGTGGAGCCGCTCCGGAGCCTTTTCAAGGATGAAGTGCGGGCACTTGGCAGACAGCTTGGTCTGCCGCGCGCGTTTGTGGAGCGTCAGCCGTTTCCGGGCCCCGGTCTCGGTGTCCGGATCATCGGTGAGATTACCGAAGAAAAGCTTGCAATCCTGCGGGAGGCGGACGCGATTTTCCGGGAGGAGATCACCCGCCGCCGGATTCGCGCGGATCAGTTCTTTGCGGTTCTGACCGATACCCGTTCCGTCGGTGTGGTCGGAGATTTCCGCACCTACGATTACACGGTCGCGCTTCGCGCCGTGCGTACCTCCGATTTTATGACCTGCGAATATGCGCCGATTTCCCACAAGGTACTGGGAACGGTTTCCGCACGGATCGTCAATGAGGTTCGGGGGGTCGGGCGTGTGGTCTACGATATTACGGGAAAGCCGCCGGCAACCATTGAATGGTGCTGAGACAAGGCACCCGGCAGATGTTTTTCTCTGTCGGGTGCCTCTACCGGTTTTCCGGAAGGAGGAGAGGACATGAAGGTCTTGGTCGCAATGAGCGGAGGCGTGGATTCCTCGGTTGCCGCAAAGCTTCTGACCGATGCGGGGAATGATTGCATCGGGTGCACGATGAAGCTCTATTCCAATGAGGACGCAGGGATTCCGAAGGGGCACACCTGCTGTTCTCTGGACGACGTGGAGGATGCCCGCGGAGTGGCTTACCGGCTCGGAATGCCGTACTATGTCTTCAATTTTACGGAGGATTTCCGGGAAAAAGTCATCGGAAAATTCGTAGACAGCTATCTGCACGGCAGGACGCCGAACCCCTGCATCGACTGCAACCGGTATATGAAGTTCGACAAGCTTTTTGAACGCGCAAAACTACTCGGATGCGATCATGTCGCGACGGGACATTATGCGAGAATTGACCGCGCGGACGGGAAATTCCGGCTGAAAAAAGCACTGGACCCCTCCAAGGATCAGAGCTATGTGCTGTATTCGATGACGCAGGAGCAATTGGCGCATACGCTTTTTCCGCTGGGGGAGCTTTGCAAGACCGAAACCCGCCGGATTGCGGAGGAAAGCGGCTTTCTGAACGCCGCAAAGCCGGACAGTCAGGATATCTGTTTTGTTCCGGACGGGGACTATGCAAAAGTCATCGCAATGCAGACGGGGAAGGCTCCTGAGCCGGGAAATTTTACGGATCGGAACGGAACTGTTCTCGGCCGTCACCGCGGGGTGATTCACTATACGATCGGTCAGCATAAGGGACTCGGAATGCCGTTTCCGGAGAAAATGTACGTTTGCAGGATCTGCCCGGAGACAAACACTGTGGTTCTTGGGGAGAGTGCGGAGCTGTTCAGGAGGGAAGCATTGGTCGGCGAATTTCATTGGATTTCCGGCGAATGCCCGGATCGTCCGGTTTCCTGCCGGGCAAAGGTTCGTTACCGGCAAGTCGAGCAGCCGGCGGTTGCCTATCCGCTCCCGGATGGCAAGGTGCGTCTTTTGTTTGAGGAGCCGCAACGGGCAATTACACCGGGGCAGGCGGCGGTTCTCTATGACGGGGATGTCGTTTTGGGCGGCGGTACCATTCTCACCTGAAAAAGGCAACCCGAAAAACCAACCTAAAAAAATCAAAATGACAGAGTGCGGGAACGGAAGCAATGCTTTCGTTCCCGCACTCTGTCTGTATCCGGAGGCGGCACGGTCAGACCGCGTTGGTGCCGAACCGTTTGACTTTCTGTGTGGTTGTTTTTTCAAGGGCTTTTGTCAGAACCTCGAAAACGCGGATATTTTTGTATCCGGGGATCTTTTCGTTCAGATCTTTCACGACCTTCTGAATGGCTTTTTGAATCTCCTCCATCAGCGGGATGTGTCCGAGCTTTTCCTGTAGGTACTCCAGATTCGGGAGAATTTTTGCCTTGACGCAGACACTCCCGTCGACGGTCTGGGCGAGGACGAAGACCTCTCCGATTTCCGGATATTCCGAGAGGCGGGTTTCCAGTTCCTCCGGGTAAATGTTTTTGCCGTTTTCGGTGACGATGACATTTTTGCAGCGTCCCCGGATGTAAAGTGCTCCGTCTGAACCGAAGGAGCCGAGGTCACCGGTACGGAACCATCCGTTCAGGAACGCTCCTGCCGTGGCAACCGGATCGCGGTAGTAGCCAAGCATGATGTTGTCGCCCTTTGCAAGAATTTCTCCGATGCCGTCCTCATTCGGGCGGTCGATCCGAAGTTCTACGCCGGGGACGGCTCTGCCGGTGGATTGCGGATTCAGGAAAAAGTCGCTGTTCCCGGCAAGCAGCGGCGAGCACTCCGTCAGACCATAGCCCTGCAATGTGCGGATGCCGAGCGCGGAAAAGTCCTCCACGAGGGAAACGTCCACATCAGCGGCTCCGACAATGAACAGGCGAAGCGCTCCGCCGAGGCTTTGCAGCACCTTTTTCCGGATGGCAAACCGGATCGGAAACGGCACTTTTTGAAGTGCGGAAGCCAGAGATTCGTTTTCAAAGATTTCCCGGTAGCGCGTCGGACAGCTTTTGACAATTCCGCGTTTGATCTGTTTGTGAAGCGCTTTCAGAAGCAGGGGAACCACCACAAGAACGGTCGGTCGGTATTCGGAAATGTTTCGTTTGAGGTGAGTCAGACCTTCACAGAAGGTAATGCAGGCGCCGCGGGAGAGCAGGAGCAGGCAGTCCAGCGTGCATTCATAGGTGTGATGGAGCGGCAGGACGGAAAGCGTCCGGTCGTTCCGGCGGATTTTTACCACCTGCACGGTGGAGTAGATATTGGAGCAGATATTATATTGTGAGAGGCAGACCCCTTTGGAGTTTCCGGTGGTTCCGGAGGTAAAGATCAGAATCTGCATTTGGTCGCGCGGGATGGGAAGACGATCAATTTCGGTTTCTGTATCCTGCCTGATGTGTTCTTCTGAAAGGCTGTTGATCTCATCAAAGGAAATGCAAGAGACGGAGGGGGAGAGTGTCGGTGCGAGCTTTTCCAAATACCTGGATTCTGCACAGATGGCAACGCACTCCGCATCGTTTGCAAAGCTGCGGATGTCCTCAGGGGAAAGCTCCTTATCCAGGGGAACCGCAACGCCGACCGTTGCGGCGCAAAGGTAGGAAAGCACCCATTCCGGGCAATTCCGACCGACGATCCCGATGCGCTTTCCGGCAAAGCCTTGCTTCAGAAAAACACTGCAAAGCGCATAAAAGCGGTTCTTCAGTTCCCGGTAGGTGATCCGGATGGACTTTCCACTCTCTTTTTTCAGAAATGCGGTTCCGGAGCCGAATCTTTCGGCGGCGTATCGGATGATTTCACGGAAGTCGGAAAACCGTTTTTCTTTGTAAGTTGTTTTTTTCAATAGAATTCCTCCTTTTCGGTATGTGGATTTTTATTCGGAAAGTTCGGGCAGGGAAATGCCCGAACGGGGGATGAGCATTGACAAGATGGGCGGGGTGTGTTATAATACGCGCAGGAATCCTTGCCGTTCGGCAAGTCTTCGCGGGCTTTCGCCCTCAGCGCCCGCCCGGCGTGCGCGTGCTTCTTGACGCGCTGCGCAAAAATGTCCGTGCGAGCACACATTTTTGCTTGCTGTATGATACGCACAGGAATCCTTGCCGTTCGGCAAGTCTTTGCGGGCTTTCGCCCTCAGCGCCCGCCCGGCGTGCGCGTGCTTCTTGACGCGCTGCGCAAAAATGTCCGTGCGAGCACACATTTTTGCTTGCTGTATGATACGCACAGGAATCCTTGCCGTTCGGCAAGTCTTTGCGGGCTTTCGCCCTCAGCGCCCGCCCGGCGTGCGCGTGCTTCTTGACGCGCTGCGCAAAAATGTCCGTGCGAGCACACATTTTTGCTTGCTGTATGATACGCACAGGAATCCTTGCCGTTCGGCAAGCCTTCGCGGGAGTGCCGTTTTACAGGAAAGTAACGGAATCAAAATTTACAGGAAAGGCATTTGGCCTTTCTTGATTTTATTATAACAACAGGGTGTCGGATTTTCAACAATCAGTTTTTTTGAAATTGCTGAGGTTCCGACAGATCAAGAAAGAGTGTTGGAAGGCGGTACCGTTCAATTGTAATTTTTTTATGACATGGGGTGAGAAAAATGGAAAACAGGAGTGTCAGGATGACGAAAAAGATGATGAAGGAGGCTTTGCTGGAGCTTTTGGAGCGGCAACCGTCCGAAAAGATTACCGTTACGGATGTCTGCCGGGAGGCAGATGTCAACCGTTCAACGTTCTATGCTTACTATGAGGACATTGACGGCTTGTTTCGGGAAATCGAGGATGACATTCTGGCACAGTTGCCACCGCCGTCCGAACTTTCCGTTGCCGGAAATTATCCGAAATTTCTAACCGATCTGACTGCTTTTTTTGACTACGTCCGTCGGAACGAGAGACTTTTTCGGATCATGATTGTTCAGCGGGATGACAATGAATTCAACCGAAAAATGGTAGAGACCGTGATTGAGAGATACCACCTGAGTCGGGAACTGCCTTCCAAATTGCAGGATCGGTATGCGTTTTTGTATTGCATCAACGGCTCGGTGGGAGTTGCGAAGGAGTGGATCGCTTCCGGGTTTCCGATTTCCCCGCGGGAAATCGCGTACCTGCTTTTTCGGATGAGTGCAAAAGCGATTTCCTGACGGTGAAATCGCAAAGCACACGGAAACTTTTCGGAAAATCGTTGTCTGTCGTTTTCGGTTTCCTTTTTTCGGTTGATTTTCCTGCATTTTTTTGCGGGAAAGGGTGGATTCTTTACGAATTTTGTTGACAAAGAAAGCTGTTTGTGATATGATATAGTAGGAAGAATTCAGGCGCCGGTGATTTTGCACCGGAGGAAAACAATATTCTCCGGGAACCCGGTTGTCTGCACTTTTTCTTCCGCATTGAATAAAGATCCTGCATCCATGAATTGAATATAAAATCGGAACGCGGCGAGGTTCTTTTGCCGGGATGCCGGATGGAAGAGTCTGTTGAAGATGTCGGGGAATGGTACGCATACTTATAGATGCATTCTGCTCGGAGCGCCTGGGGTGAAGAACCGCAGGCGACTTCTTTTTGCGGTGCTTCCTTTTTCGGAACAGCACTTCCGCGCGGATCGGTCTTACAGACAGGGTCAAAGGAGAGACAGATGGAGAACAGCAATCAATCTCAGATGAATATCCCGTTTTCTCCCCCGGATGTCGGGGAAGAAGAAATTGCCGAGGTAGCGGACACGCTCCGTTCCGGCTGGATTACCACGGGACCGAAAACCAAGCTGCTGGAAAAAAAGGTGGCGGAATGGATCGGGGTGGGGCATACCGATGCGGGAACGCCCCGATGTGTGGCACTGAACAGTCAGACGGCTTGCGCAGAAATGGCGCTGCGCCTGCTTGGGATCGGTCGGGATGCCGGCGGAAGTGCGGAGGATGAGGTTATTGTTCCTGCCTATACCTATACGGCATCGGCTTCCGTGGTCTGCCATGTCGGAGCAAAGCTTCGTTTGGTGGATGTGCAGAAGAATTCCCTCGAAATGGATTATGATGCTTTGGAGGCGGCGATCAACGGGCACACCAAGGCGGTCATCCCGGTAGATCTGGGCGGAATTCCGTGTGACTATGCGCGGATTTTTGAAATCGTCAATCGAAAGAAGACTCTGTTTCAGCCCGCCGGAAAGCTGCAAAGTGCGCTTGGAAGAATTGCGGTCTGCACGGACGCTGCGCATGCGTTCGGTGCTTCCGTCGGGGAGAAGATGGTTGGCAGCATTGCGGATTTTTCCGCGTTCAGCTGGCATGCGGTCAAAAACTTTACAACGGGCGAGGGTGGTTGCCTGACATGGCGACATATTCCCGGTGTGGATGATGACGAGCTGTATCACACGCTGCAACTGCTTTCTTTGCACGGGCAGAGCAAGGATGCCCTCAGTAAGAATAAACCCGGAATGTGGGAATATGATATTGTGGCTCCTTGGTACAAGTGCAATCTGACCGACATTATGGCATCCATTGGTCTTGCGCAGTTCCGCCGTTATCCCGGGCTGCTTGCCCGTCGCCGGGAGATCATTGAGCGGTATAATGCCGCCTTCCTGCCGATGGGAGTTGAGGTGCTTCCGCATTATACTGCAGAGCATACCTCCTCCGGGCATCTGTATATCACCCGTGTGTTTTCTTCGGACGGTACGCCGGTCAGTGATGCGGTTCGTCGGGAGATCATTATCCGGATGGCGGAGGCGGGGGTTGCCTGCAATGTGCACTACAAGCCGCTTCCGATGCACACCGCTTACCGGAATCTCGGATTTGATATCAGGGATTATCCGAATGCCTATGTGCATTATCAGAACGAGATCACTCTGCCGCTTCACACCCGTCTGACGGATGCAGAGGTCGCATACGTGATCGAAAAGTATACGGAAATTCTGAAAAGCTATCACTGATCGGGGGAAAACAAGGTATGTATAAACACGTGATAAAGAGAATTCTGGATTTTCTCATTGCCTTATTGGCGACACCGTTTGTCCTGCTTCTGATTCTGATTATGGCGCCGGTGATCTACCTGAATGACAGGGGACCTGTGTTTTACAACGGAGAGCGAATCGGGAAAAACGGAAAGAAATTCAAAATGCTGAAATTCCGTTCCATGTATGTGAATTCTCCGGATCTCCGAAATGCGGACGGTTCCACCTTCAACAGTTCCAACGATCCCCGCGTGACCCCGGTCGGTCGGTTTATGAGAAAAACTTCCCTTGACGAGATCCCGCAGATTCTGAATGTTCTGATTGGGGACATGAGTTTTGTCGGTCCGAGACCGACCGTATCCAGCAGGGATTTTTCCACACTGCCGGAGCACGATAAAATCCGGTATCAGGTGCGTCCCGGAATTACAGGGTATGCGCAGGCGTATTTCCGCAATTCCATCAGCCAGTCGGAAAAATACGACCATGACAATTACTATGTGGAAAATGTATCGCTCCTTTTGGATCTGAAAATTCTTCTGAAAACCGTTGTTTCGGTTTTCCGGCATGACCATGTATTTGTATCGGACGAAAAGGCTCCGGAAGCCGACGAGAAAAAAGAGGTTTTACATAAGTAATGGAAAGACTGTTTGTGATCGGTGCTTCGGTGCTGCAGCTTCCGGCAATCAGAAAAGCAAAGGAAATGGGGCTGTATGTCGGTGTCGCGGACTACAATCCCCGGGCGGTCGGAATCCCTTATGCGGATGAATATTTTGAAGTAAGCACAATTGATGAAGCCGGAATCCTCCGGGCGGCAGAGCAATTCGGGGCGGACGGCATTATGACACTTGCGACGGACATGCCGATGCGCTCGGTCGCTTATGCGACGGGAAAACTCGGTTTGACCGGAATTTCCTATGATACCGCGGTAAAGTCCACGGACAAGGGAGAAATGATAAAGGCGTTTGAGCACTGCGGTGTGGAGCATCCGTGGTATTTCATTGTTCCGTCGGTGCAGGAACTGAAAAAAATCGAGGAGAGGATTTCGTTCCCTTGCATCAGCAAGCCGGTGGACAATGCGGGAAGCAGAGGCGTCATGCTGGTTCACAATCATGATGAACTCAGAAGTGCGGTGGAATACAGTTCCTCCAACGGAAGAAGCGGCGGAGTGATCATTGAAGAATATCTGCAGGGGCACGAAGTCAGCGTTGAGGTCATGGTTGTTGATTCGGTGGTTCACGTTTTGCAGGTGACGGACAAGATTACCACCGGTGCGCCGCATTTTGTTGAAACCGGGCATACGCAGCCGAGCAGATTGGGAAAGGAAAACGTAGAGAAAATTTCCGATCTGGCGAAAAGAGCGGTAGAGGCGGTCGGAATCGACAACGGTCCGGCGCACGTGGAAATGATGCTGACGGAAAACGGTCCGAAAATGATTGAGCTGGGCGCAAGAATGGGCGGCGACTGCATTACTACACATCTGGTTCCGCTTTCTACCGGAATCGATATGGTTCAGGCAACGATCCGGATTGCGCTTGGCGAAAAGCCGGACGTTGCGCCGAAGTTTTGCAAAGGTGCGGCAATCCGCTATTTTCCTTCGGGAGTCGGTGTGATCGAGCGGTATGAAGGGATTGAAGAGGCGCGGAAGAGTCCTGGCGTAAAAGAGGTTTCGGTTGTGAAAAATCCGGGCGAAACGGTGAGCGGAATCAACAGCAGCGTTGACCGGACAGGCTTTGTGATTGTACAGGCTGAGACACCGGATCTGGCGGCGACCTTGTGTGAAAACGCCGTCGGAAAAATCAAAACAATTCTGAAAGAGGTCTGATATGGGTGCTTTGACGGGAAAAAGGCTGCTGGTTCTTGGCGGCAGTATGTGGAAGGAACAGATCAAAAAGTTTGCAGAGGAGAACGGCATCGTTCTGATCGCGACCGGAAACAACCGGAATGCAGGAATTTTTCAGATTTCCGACGAAGGGTACGATGTGGATTCCACCGATGCGGAGGCAATGAAAGCACTGATCCGGGATCAGAAAATTGACGGTGTTTATCTTGGCGGAAGCGAGCCGGTCATTTCCAGCGCCTGTGTATATCTCAGGGAACTGGGATTGCCGTGCTATACAACCGCCGAACAGTGGGCGGCTTTGCAGAACAAGGCGAATCTGAAAGAGCTGTATATGGAAAACGGGCTTCCGGTTGTTCCGGAGTACAAGGTGACGGAGGAAAACATCGATACGATTTCGGTGGATTATCCGGTCATTACGAAGCCGGTTGACGGCAGTGGTAGCAACGGATTTTCCGTGTGTCACGGTCTGGCGGAGCTGAAAAAAGGGTTTGCGCTTGCAAAAAAAGTTTCCTTCTCCGGACAGGTTCTGGTTGAAAAATTCGTTCCGAACGACAGCATTGTGGTGATCGGTCGGATTTCCGATGGCAGATTCCGGGTTTGCACGGTAGAGGATAAATATCCGGTCCGGTATGAAAAGCAGGGCTCCTATGTTCTCGGAATGCTCTCGCTGGAAAGCAAAAAAAAGCAGGAATTTTGCGATTTGTACGAAGAAAAGATCGATCGGATGCTGAAATCGCTTGGCATTCAGGAGGGTCCGATATGGATCGAGGTCTTTCTGGACGGAGACCGCTATTGCTTTAACGAAATCGGATTCCGCTACGGCGGCTCCGTGACGATTTTCCCGACGCAGTATTTCTGCGGTATCAATGAGGTCGGTTCGGATATTTATTATGCCTTGACCGGAAAAAGCCGGTTGGAGGGCTTTTGCAGCATTCTTCCGGAGAAAATTGTCGGGGGGAAGCGGTATTGCATTTATGCATTGCATCTGAAACCCGGAAAAATTGCAGAGATCAAGGGGCTTGAAGCGCTCAGAACGGAAGAAAACGTGGTTGCGATTCCGAGTTCCAAGGCGGTTGGTGATACCATTCCGGATTCCGGCTCCATTTATCAGGTTTTCGGATTTGTTCATTTTACGTATGAGAGCACCGAAGAACTGAAGTCCATGATTGAGAAGATTCACAGCACGCTCTTTTTTGCGGACGAAAACGGCAACGACCTTCTGAACCGGATGATTGATTTTGACCGGATTCAGTTCAGGCAGTAAAACAATTTACAGATAAAGGTGGGACTTTCCATGGAAAATTCGGAGATGTATCGTACTTTACTGATTACCGAAGAGGAAGCCAAGGCAACCTTTGGCGGCAAGGAGCAGATTGCGATTGAACTTGTGGAGTCTGCACTGCGCAAAAGGGCAGCCGGTGACGTGATTTTGCCAGATAAAACCTCACAGATCTTTGACCAAAGAACACAAAACCGCATCAACTGCCTGCCGGCAACCCTGATTTCCGACAAGATGTGCGGCGTAAAGTGGATCTCGGTTTTCCCGGAAAATCCGTTGGAGGGAATCCGGAATGTGACCGGTTTGGTAATCCTTTCGGAGCTGACGCACGGACTGACGCTGTCGGTCATGGACGGAACCTATCTGACGAGCATCCGGACTGCCGCGGTCGGCGCGGTTGCCGCAAAATATCTTTCCGTGCCGGATGCCGAAACCATCGGCTTTATCGGTGCCGGAAAAGAGGCGAGAAAGCATCTGGATATGCTCAAATTCGTGCGTCCGACCCTCAGAAAGTGCTTTGTTTCCTCCAGAAGAGGGAGCACGGTGGAGTCATTTATTGCCGAGGAGTCGGAGAAGCACCCGGATATGCAGTTTGTCAACTGTGTCGATGATTACAAAGCGGCAACCGAGTCTGCGGATATTATCATTACTGCTACCAGCTCACAATTGAAGCTTCTGAAGCCGGAATATGTCAAAAAAGGTGCATTGTACATTCATGTCGGCGGTCTGGAGGATGAGTATGAGGTCCCAAAAAAGGCGCGGAAAATTGTTTGCGACGAGTGGGAATCCATCAAGCACAGGGCACAGACCATCAGCCTGATGTATAAAGAGGGACTCCTTTCCGACGACGATATCTACGCCAATCTGGGCGAGATTGTGACCGGTGCGAAAGCAGGGCGGGAAAACCGGGACGAATTTATCTATTTTTGCTCGGTCGGTCTTTCATTTATTGATGTGATGTTTGCAAAATACATTTATGAGGAAGCAAAGCGGATGGAACTGGGAACGCCTTTTGCCTTCCAAAAATAAAGAGTGGAGAAAAATTTATGCCGGGTTATGTGTTTATAGGGAACAGCTCGAAGCCGAGTCCGGAAAAAAACAACAGCAGGGCTCCGGTCGTACCGGGAAATGTCAGTATTCCGGGCATCAAAGCGGCTCTGCGCCTTGGGTATACGGTCTATCTCGGAACCAACCGGAATCATCCGGAGGAGCTTGCGTGCGAATATCCCGTGAAATTGTTTGACGCTCATACATACAGAAGTATTACCGCATTCCGGGACAACAAAATTGCCTATCGGAATCTGTCGGAGGTAGTGAAAAAAGGCGACGTGGAGGTCATTCATTGCAACACGCCCGTCGGCGGGCTGATCGGCAGGCTGGTTGGAAAAAAGCTTCATGTCAAAAAGGTGATTTATACAGCACACGGATTCCATTTCTATAAGGGTGCGCCGCTGATCAACCGCACGGTTTTCAAATGGGCGGAAAAGCTGATGGCGCATTGGACGGACGCGCTGATCACTATGAACGAAGAGGATTATCAGGCAGCCAAACGCTTCCGGCTGAAAAAAGGCGGGAAGGTTTATAAGGTTCACGGGGTCGGAATTGACTTGTCTCAGTATACTGGGGCGGCGGATCCCGCTTTGCGGGCATCGCTTGGAATTGCCGAAGAGGATATTGTGCTGATTTCTGCCGGGGATCTGGTGGAGCGGAAGAACTACAGCGTTGCGCTTCGGGCAATTGCGGAGACAGGACTGAAAAATCTGAAGTATTGTATTTGCGGAACTGGTCCTCTTATGGATAGGTTACGGCAGGAGGCAACTGACCTCGGAATTGAAGATCAGGTTCTTTTCCTTGGATTCCGGTCGGATGTCAAAGCGCTTTTGAAAATTTCTGATCTCTTTTTGTTTACGACCAAGCAGGAGGGACTTCCACGCTCCATGATGGAAGCCATGGCAAGCGGTCTGCCCTGCATTGTCAGCAGAATCCGCGGCAATACGGATCTGATTGAAGAGGGCAAGGGCGGGTTCCTTTGCGATCCGGCGGATGCGGACGGCTTTGCGGGGGCGATCCGGCAGCTGTGCGGGCACCCGGAGCTGCGTCGGCAAATGCGGGAATACAACCTTGAAAAAATCAGGGATTATGATGTTTCCGTGGTGGAAAAGGAAATCATGCAGATTTATACGGAGGTTCTGGGAAGTGCAAAAGAGGAGAAGATTCCTCTTCCCGCAAACTGACGTTTTTTGCAAAAGCCGGATATCATATGTCTGTTCCGACAGAAGTGCGGGACGGATACAGGAGAATTCATGAGTAAACATATTCTGGTCAACTATCTCGGTCGCAAGGGCGGCGGGATGGTCTATGCCTACGAAATGACAAAAGGACTGCTGGAGAACGGGTACAGGGTTTCCGCAATCATTCCGGAAGGAATTGAAAATGCAGAGCTGTGGCGTGCGCTTCCGTTGCACCGTCTGTATTTTCTGAAAACCTATCACAGCAATGCGACTTTTCTGACAGGAAGCGTCCGTTTCTTCCTGCGGGAGAAACGGCGGATCCGGAAGCTTTTTTCCGGCGACCCGGTGGATTGCATCTATATTCCGATGATTCAGCCGTGGTCCGGATTTCTGAACCGGATTTTCCCTCACGCCCGTGTCATTACCACGTTGCACGATCCCCGTCCGCACCCCGGTTCCGGAAAAATCATGAACCGGCTCTACCGGAGAGTGACAGAGGCTTCCGATGAAGTTGTACTGCTTTCGGCGGAATTTATCGGGTATACCTCCGAAACCTATCACATTCCGAAAGAGCGCATTCATGTGATTCCGCACGGTGTGTTTGACTATTATGCCGATCATGCGGCGGATGCTCCGGCAAAGCAGGTGGACAGGAGCGAATGGAATTTCCTGTTCTTCGGCAGGATTACCCCCTACAAGGGTTTGGAACTTCTGGCGGATGCCTATGCGGAGCTGTATGAAACCAATCGGAATATTTCTCTCACGGTAGTGGGAAGCGGAGATTTTTCTCCGTATCGGGACAGGTTCCCGGAGGAGAAGAATATCCGGGTGGTCAATGCGTATATTCCGGACGAAGAGGTGGAACTTTATTTCCGCGGAAAGAACATCATTACGGTTCTTCCTTATACGGATGCCACACAGTCCGGCGTGATTCCGATTGCCATGATGGAGGACTCGCTCCTGATTGTGACCGATACGGGAGCTTTGCGGGAGCAGGTCGGAGACGGAAAGTACGCCTTGATTTCAGCTCCCGATGCAACGTCTCTTGCGGCGCAGATGCGCCGCGCGATGGAGCAGGCGCCGGAGCTTGCTCAAATGAAAAAGGATGCGCACACCTATATTCAGTCCCTGTCATGGAATTCCCTGAGCAAAAAACTCGGACAGCTTGCGGAGGAGGAAAAGGTATGATTATTACCAAAACACCGTTCCGGATGTCATTTTTCGGCGGCGGCACGGATTTTCCGGATTTTTATAGAGAGCACGGCGGGGCGGTTATTTCCACCTCCTTTGATAAATATTGCTATGTGACGGTGCGTCACCTGCCTCCGTTTTTTGAATACCGGAATGAATTGGTCTACTCCAGAACCGAGCGCGTGGTTGGTATTGACGAAATTCAGCATCCTGCCATCCGGGAAGCAATGAAATGGCTGGATATGCGCGATCTGCGGGTGACCTATGAAGCGGATCTGCCGGCAAGAACAGGCTTGGGGACAAGCTCTTCCTTTGCAGTCGGATTGCTAAGCGCGTTTTATGCTTTGAAGGGCAAATATGCAGATAAAAGGAAGCTTGCGGATGATGCCATTTATCTGGAGCGGACGCTTTGTGCCGAGAGCGGAGGCGTTCAGGATCAGATTGCCGCGTCTTTCGGGGGACTGAATGTGATCCGCTTTGACGCGGACGGTTACAAGGTCTCTCCGGTGATTATCTCTCCGGAGCGCAAGCTGCTCCTGAACCGTCGTCTGATGCTCTTCTTTACCGGCTTTTCCCGGTTTTCCTCGGACATTCAGGTTGCTCATCAGACGGTGTTGAAGGACAAGGTGACACAGCTTCTGGAAATGAAGCAGCTGGTGGACGAGGCGGAAAAGATTCTGACCGGAAAGGGGGATCTTTCAGAGTTCGGTCGGCTGTTGGATCATACCTGGCAGCTCAAGCGCGGAATTACCGATAAAATTTCCACCGGTTCGATTGACGCACTGTACCAGACTGCCATGCAGGCAGGGGCGCTTGGCGGGAAGCTGCTTGGCGCGGGCGGCGGCGGATTCCTTTTGTTCTATGTGGCGGAAGAGCGTCAGCCACAGGTACGGGCGGCGCTTTCGTCGCTGATGGAGGTGCCGTTCCGCTTTGAAAACGGCGGTACTTCGGTTTTGTATTACTCGCCGGAAGAGTATCCGCTCTGACAGAGAGCGGAAGGTTGCCGTTCATTGGTTCCGGTTGCGAAGAAACGTTGCAGTCGGGGAAAGGAAAACGAATCATGAAAGCATCTACGGAACAGATTTTGCAAACGCTCTGCCTTCGGTATCCGAAGCTGGAGTGCATCGGAGCTTCCGTCAAAGCGGCGTGTGAAGAATGGATTTCCTGCTTTTCCGCCGGCGGAAAGCTTCTGATCTGCGGTAACGGGGGAAGCGCCTCCGACGCTTTGCACATTGTGGGAGAGTTGATGAAGGATTTTGCCCGTTGCAGACCTCTGTCAGAAAAGGATCGGGAAGCAATCCGCAGCGCATCGGAGCATGCGGAATATATCTGCGACAATCTCCAGTCGGCATTGCCTGCAATTGCTTTGGTCGGTTCGGCCGCTCTGGAATCGGCGTATGCGAATGACCGTGCTCCGGATCTGGCATTTGCCCAGCAGGTTTTGGGCTATGGAAGACCGGGAGATGTTCTGTTTGCCATTTCCACCTCCGGAAACTCCAAAAACGTGATTTATGCCGCCGAGGTGGCGCACGCGAAGGGGATGAAGGTGATTGCTTTGACCGGCGAGAGCGGCGGTAAGCTGAAAGACCTTTGCGACGTGCTGGTCAATGTGCCGGAAAAGGAGACCTACCGGGTGCAGGAGCTGCACCTCCCGGTTTATCATGCGCTTTGTCTTGCTGTGGAAAATGAATTTTTCGGAGAATAAACAAAAATGCAGGTTGTGATTATGGCAGGCGGCAGAGGAACGCGGATTGCAAGCGTCAATGCGGAGGTTCCGAAGCCCCTGATTGAAATTGCGGGAAAGCCGATTCTGGTCTGGCAGATTCTTGCACTGAAGAAGCAGGGAATCCGGGATATCATTCTTGCGGTCGGGTATCTCGGAGAGAAGATTAAGGAATATCTGAAGGACGGGAGTGCGTACGGCGTCCGGATCCGCTATGTGTCGGAGGATACGCCGCTGGGGAGCGCCGGTGCTCTTTATTATCTGAAAGAGGAGCTTCGGGAGGATTTTCTTCTGCTCAACGGGGACATCATTTTCGACATCGACCTTGCGCGTTTCTATGCACAGCACCGGAAAAACGGTTGCATTGCCACGATTTTCACGCATCCGAACAGCCATCCGTACGACAGCGGGATTATTGTTTCGGATGCTTCCGGAAAGGTGACCGGGTGGCTTCATAAGGAGGATCCGCGGCTTTGGTACAAGAACCGGGTCAACGCGGGCATTCATCTGCTTTCCCCGAAAATTTTTGAAGCGTTTCCGACGCTTGCAAAGCGGGATCTGGACAGGGATATCCTTCACCCGCTGATCGGGCGCGGGGAGCTGTATGTTTATGATTCTCCGGAATATGTCAAGGATATGGGAACGCCGGATCGCTATTATGCGGTGGAAAAGGACATTCTGGAGGGAAAGGTAGAGGCGAAGAATCTCGGTCATGCGCAGCGTGCTGTTTTTCTCGATCGGGACGGAACGCTGAACCGGTATGACGGGTTTCTGACGGACATTGACCGGTTTGAGCTTCTGCCGTACGCGGCGGAGCTGGTGCGGCGGATCAATGCGTCTGGATACCTTGCCATCGTTGTGACCAACCAACCGGTGATTGCAAGGGGTGAGGTTACGTGGGATCAGTTGAACGAAATTCATAACAAAATGGAAACCCTGCTCGGGAACGAGGGGGCGTATCTGGATGATATTTTTGTTTGTCCTCACCATCCGGATCGCGGCTTTGCGGGGGAAGTGGCGGAATACAAGCGGGAGTGCGATTGCCGCAAGCCGAAGCCCGGAATGCTGCTTGCCGCCGCGAAAAAGTACAATATCGATCTTTGCGGCAGCTATATGATCGGCGACAGTGACCGCGACATGCAGGCAGGAGAAGCGGCTGGCTGTAAATGTATCAGAGTAGAGAGGAACGGTCAATCCGATGAAGGTTGGATTCGTAATCTTAAGTTATAAAAATGTTGACGATACCGTAGAATGCATCCGGAGTCTGCGGAAGCTTTCCGACGGGAACGAGCATCGGATTTATCTGATCGACAATTCCGAAACACCGGAATATGCGGAAGGAATTCTTCGGCAGGTGACGGTGGAGCGGTTTGCTTCGGTTCCCAACCGCGGGTATGCCCATGGTAACAATGTGGGAATGCGGATGGCTTATGAGGACGGATGCGATCTGATTGTGGTCATGAACAATGATACCGTTGCGGAGCCGGATTTTCTCGGACCGATGGCGGAATTTTTGCAAAAGACACCGGGAGTCGGGTTGATTTCTCCGCTGATTCTGACCTTTCAGGGGCACAGAATCTGGAGCTCCGGCGGATATTACCGCCGTCTGCTCGGCAATTATGCCATGACGAGGGAGCCAATCCGTGTTCCGACGGAGGCGGAATTCGTATCCGGCTGTTGCTGCTGCTTCCGGCGGGAGCTGTTGGATTCGGTCGGGTACTTTGAAGAAAGCTATTTTATGTACAATGAGGATTCCGACTGGTGCTATCGGATTGCAAAGGCGGGGCTGAAAAATTACATTCTGCCAAAGAGTGTTCTGTATCATAAGGTCAGCCTTTCCACCGGAGTGAACAGCCCTTTCCAGCTGTACTATATTTACCGGAACCGACTGACGTTTGTTTATCGGAATCTGAAGGGACCGAAGAAAGCGTATTATCTGCTGGCAAACCGTATGGTGACCCGGATGCATTTCTTCCGGTATCTTTTCCGGCGCGACCGCGCGCGGGCGGATGCCTTGCGCTATGCACTGAAGGATGCAAAACACATTACAGGCAGGTACAGGTACTGAGCGAATGATGATTTTTTTAGGAATGGCATTTCTGGTTCCGGTGGGAATCGGAACCTATTTTCTCAATCGAAAGCTGAACGATAAATTTCATCCGACCTCTATCATTGTCTATATCTGGTCGGTGCTTCTGATGCTGGCGATCCTTTTAGGAAATGCCTGCGGGATGTATCCGATCAACGAAATCGGAATCCTGATTTTTTCTTCTTTTCTGCTTCTTTTGGTGGTTTTTTCCTACCTTTTGGCACCAAAGAGAACTTCACAGGATTTTCAGGTGATTGATCTGATGAAGGTTCCGGATTTATTTTTGATTTGTCTGGTTCTTTTTGCGCTGTGTGTTTTCAGCCGGTTGCTGTATTTCCGGGATCTCGGCAAGATCATTCCGCTGAATTCGTTGTTTGCAAATTCGTGGAGATGGAAAAATGCGGTTCTGACCGGAGCCTTTGATGAAAACGCGCTGAAATATTTCGGATATAATCTGAATGCTACCGGAACATTGATCTCGCTTTGCTACTATCAGCAAAAAGATCTCGGGCATCGTTGGAAAAAGCGGATTGCGCTCTTGATGATGCTGATCTATGTCGGACTTGCCTTCATCAATGTCCGCCGGGATCCAATGATTATCAAACTGATCTATCTGCTTTGCCCGGTGGTGGTGTATAACCGGAACAATGTAAAAAAAATACTTCGTTATATGGTTCCGGTCGGGGTGATTTTTCTGATTCTTTTGATTGAGATCAACACACAGCTGAGATTCGGAAATCTGGATCTCAACCGTTCTTTGGCAACCTATTCGTTCGGTGCCTTCAATTCTTTTCAGAAGGCATATGATATAGGATATGTATCCAACACGGAGTTGCCGCTTGCGAATACATTTTATTTTGTTTACATGGTTCTCAAGTATATTTTCCCGAAACTTGCTCCTCCCGGAATCATTCTTGACACGCTGGGGTCGGACACCACCAATGTATACACGTCACTGATCGCTCCGCTGATTGACTCCAACGGAAGCCATTTGATGTTCTGGATCTATCTTTTGATTGACGCACTGTTTATTGCAACGGTCAATATGCTGGCTTACCGGTGGCGGAAAAAGTCGGGATCTCTGGCTTCTTTTCTGATGTATTGCACGGTATTCAGCTGTTCCATCCGGTCGTTTTACAATCCGGTTTACGGGTATGCTGATCTGATTTTCGGTTTTGTTTATGCTCTTCTCATCGGATTTATTCTCTCCAATCAATGGAAACGGGGGACACAAAAATGAAAGGTATCATTCTTGCCGGCGGTGCCGGAACCAGACTCTATCCGCTGACGATGGTGACATCCAAACAGCTTCTGCCGGTTTATGACAAGCCGATGGTTTACTATCCGCTGTCAACACTGATGCTTGCCGGCATCCGGGAGATTCTTTTGATTTCCACACCGACCGATCTGCCCAATTTTGAACGCCTTCTGGGCGACGGATCCCAGTACGGCGTGCAGATTTCCTATCAGGTACAGCCGTCTCCGGACGGTCTGGCGCAGGCGTTTCTTCTGGGAGAGGGGTTCATCGGAGAGGATGCCTGTGCGATGGTGCTGGGTGATAATATCTTTTACGGCAACGGCTTCGGAAAATCGCTCCGTGCCGCGCGTGAGAATGCGGAAATGCACGGACGTGCGACTGTTTTCGGGTATTATGTCAATGATCCGGAACGATTCGGCGTGGTGGCTTTTGATGCAAACGGCAAGGCTGTTTCCATCGAAGAAAAACCGCGGGAACCGAAGAGCAATTATGCGGTAACGGGGCTTTACTTTTATCCGTCAGGGGTCAGTGCACGTGCGAAAGAGGTTCGCCCCTCTGCACGCGGCGAATTGGAAATCACAACGCTGAACGAGATGTATCTGAAAGATGACCTTCTGGATGTTCAGCTGCTCGGCCGCGGGTTTGCATGGCTTGACACCGGAACGATGGACAGCCTCGCGGAAGCTACCGATTTTGTGCGGATGGTACAGAACCGGCAGGGAATTCAGATTTCCGCTCTGGAAGAGATTGCTTATAAAAACGGGTGGATTTCCAGGGAAGCGTTGCTTGCTTCCGCAGACCGTTATGGGAAATCGCCGTACGGGGTACATCTGCGACGGGTTGCGGAAGGGAGAATTCAGTACTGAAGAAATGGGAGCAAAATCGGAATGAAGGTATTGGTAACCGGAGCCGGCGGTCAGCTTGGCTATGATGTTGTGCGGGAATTGCGCAGGCGCGGGCACGAAGCGATTGGCGTGGATATCGCGGAAATGGACATTACCGACAGAAAATCGGTATTTTCCGTGGTGCGTTCCGTACAGCCGGATGCCGTAATTCATTGTGCCGCATGGACGGCAGTGGACGCGGCAGAGGACGCGGAAAACCGCGATACGGTATACAGAATCAATGTTACAGGAACGCAGAATCTTGCAGATGCCTGCCGGGAGGCGGGATGCAGGATGATGTATATTTCGACGGATTATGTTTTTGACGGCTCCGGAGAGAAACCGTGGAGCCCGGATTGTAAGGATTATGCGCCGCAATCGGTCTACGGAAGAACCAAGCTGGAAGGGGAGCGTGCGGTTGCATCGACTCTTTCCGATTATTTCATTGTGCGCATTGCATGGGTGTTTGGCGTGCACGGTAAAAACTTTGTCCGCACGATGCTGCGCCTTTCCGAAACGCATGACTCCCTCCGGGTGGTTTGCGATCAGATCGGGACACCGACATATACCTATGATCTCGCCAGGCTGCTTGTTGATATGATCGAAACCGATAAATACGGCTATTATCATGCCACCAACGAGGGGGGCTATATTTCCTGGGCGGATTTTGCCGCGGAGATTTTCCGGCAGGCAGGAAAGGCGACGAAGGTCATTCCCGTGACCACCGAGGAGTACGCGATTTCCAAAGCCAAGCGTCCGTACAACAGTCGGCTGGACAAATCCAAGCTGACGGAAAACGGCTTTGCAAGGCTCCCGGACTGGCGTGATGCGCTTTCCAGATACCTCAGGGAGACGGAGGACGGGAATGAGTAAAGCGGGCGTTTTTTTGAAAAAGGTCATGTATGCGATGGGAGCCAATCTGCTGAGTCTTCTGGTTTCCGTAATGACCACTTTGATCGTTCCCAAATTTTTTGGCGACAACGTAGAGCAATACGGATATTTGCAGATTTATCTTTTTTATGCAACGTATATTGGGTTCTTTCATCTTGGATGGTGTGACGGAATCTTTCTGCGGGATGGCGGAAAGCGCTATGAGGATCTGAACCGCCCGCTGTATTCCTCACAATTCTGGTTGCTCAATGCGGTTCAGCTTGCTTTTGCCGGTTTGATTGTACTCGGCGGATTTTTGTTTACGGATTCTGCGGATTACCGTTTTATCTGCTTTGCCATAGCGCTGAGCATTGTGATATACATTCCGCGTACGATGCTGTCGTATTATCTGCAAACCACAAACCGGATCAAGGAATATGCTTCCATTACAACGGTGGGACGGACGGTTTACGGCGTTTCTCTTGTTTTGATCGTTTTGTTTTTCTCCAAAAGCTATACGCATTTTATCTGGGGGGATCTGATCGGAAAAACCTGTGCGATGCTGGTTTCCGTCTGGTGGTGCCGGGACATTGTGTTTTCGAAGCCGGCAAAGCTGTCGGTTGCCGTGGCGGAAGCGGGGAGAAACATTTCTGTCGGAATTAAGCTGATGTTTGCCAATATTGCAAGCATGCTGATTACCGGAATCGTGAGGTGGGGAATTCAGCGGGAGTGGGATGTTGCTACGTATGGAAAAATTTCTTTTACGTTGAGCGTTTCCAACCTGCTTCTGACCTTTATCAGCGCGGTAGCGCTTGTTCTGTATCCGACCCTGCGCCGGACGCCGCAGGAGCGTGTCAGGGAAATTTACCGTCCGATGCGGAATTTTTTGATGGTTCCGTTATTGGGTTGTCTGATCGTCTATTATCCGGTGGAGCTGGTTCTGTCTCTTTGGCTGCCGCAGTATGCGGAAAGCATGCGGTATATGGCGATTCTGTTCCCGATGTGTATTTACGCAGCGCAGCTGTCTTTGCTGACGCAGACCTATATGAATGTATTCCGGATGGAAAAGAAAACGCTGCAGGTTAATCTGATCGGTGTCGCTTTTGCCGCTGTGACAACGGCAATCTCGGTGTTCTGGCTGAAAAACCTGACGCTTGCCATGCTCTCCATGGTGGTCAATCAGATGTTCCGGTGCATTTATGCAGAGCTGGTATTGAGTAAAAGAACCGGCGTTCCCGTACTGCGGGATATCCTTTTGGAATCCGTATTGACCGTGGTCTTTGTTTGTGCCAACTGGTTTATCGGGGCTTGGCTGGGAGTCGGAATTTATGTCTTGGCGTATCTTGTTTATCTTGTCTTCAAGCATCGGGATGTTGCGGATACGCTTGCTTTTTTCCGCAATATGAAGGGAAACAGAAAGGAGCAGACAGAAAATGGGGCAGATTAAAGTAACAAGACCCGGAATTGAGGGGCTTTGTGTGATTGAGCCGACCGTACACGGGGATGAACGGGGCTATTTTATGGAGACCTATAATCAGAACGACATGCACGAGGCGGGGCTGGATATGGTTTTTGTTCAGGATAATCAGTCCATGTCCAAAAAAGGAGTTCTGCGCGGGTTGCATTTTCAGAAGCAGTATCCGCAGGGAAAGCTGGTTCGGGTCATTTCGGGCGCGGTATTTGATGTTGCCGTGGATCTGCGATGCTCTTCCGCGACCTTCGGTCAATGGTATGGTGTAGAACTGACGGCAGAAAACAAAAAGCAGTTTTATATTCCGGAAGGATTTGCACACGGATTCCTTGTCCGTTCCGAAACGGCGGAATTCTGCTATAAGGTGACGGATTTTTATCATCCCGGTGACGAAGGCGGTATTCTTTGGAATGATCCGGAGCTTGGAATTGACTGGGGAGATGTTTCGGAGGTATTGCTCAGCGAAAAGGATCGGAACAATCCGACTCTTCGGGACTGTGATTTTCATTTTTAAGGAGTTACGGCGATGAAAACAGTGCTTGTAACCGGCGGTGCCGGTTTCATAGGATCCAATTTTGTTTATCATATGCTCCGGGAGCATCCGGAGGATCGTGTAGTGTGTGTGGACTGCCTGACCTATGCCGGAAACCTTTCCACGCTGGAGGAGGCAATGAAGCATCCGAACTTCCGCTTCTGCAAAACCGACATCTGTGACAGGGACGGAATTTACCGGATTTTTGAAGAGGAAAAGCCGCAGTATGTGGTCAATTTTGCGGCAGAGAGCCACGTGGATCGTTCCATCGAAACACCGGAGGTCTTTCTGCGCACGAATATCCTCGGAACACAGGTACTGATGGATGCCTGCCGGAAGTATGGGGTAGAGCGGTATCATCAGGTTTCCACCGATGAAGTCTATGGGGATCTTCCGTTGGATCGTCCCGATCTGTTCTTTACGGAAACGACACCGATTCACACCTCCAGTCCGTACAGCGCCTCCAAGGCGTCGGCGGATCTTCTGGTGCAGGCTTACCACAGAACCTACGGACTTCCCGTGACGATCAGCCGTTGTTCCAACAATTACGGTCCCTATCATTTCCCGGAGAAACTGATTCCGCTGATGATTGTCAATTGCCTTTATGATCGCCCGCTCCCGGTGTATGGGGAAGGGAAAAATGTGCGGGATTGGCTGTATGTGGAGGATCACTGCCGTGCAATTGATCTGATTCTGTTTCACGGAAAGAGCGGAGAGGTTTACAACGTCGGCGGGCACAACGAAATGCGGAACATTGACATCGTGAAGCTGATTTGTGATATTCTCGGAAAACCGTACAGCCTGATTACCTACGTCGCGGATCGTAAAGGGCATGATATGCGTTATGCCATTGATCCAACGAAGATTCACCGGGAACTCGGTTGGCTGCCGGAGACGAAGTTTGCGGACGGAATTCAAAAGACGGTGGACTGGTATCTGAAAAACCGCACATGGTGGGAAACGATCATCAGCGGTGAGTACCGGAGCTATTACGAAAAAATGTACGGAAACCGGTAATTCCGGTATCCGGAAGGGCTTTTACGGAACAAAAATCATTTCTTTCGGAAGGGGGAGCGGAGATGGAGACTGCCGGGATGCAGATGATGCGGATTCTCCGGGCAGAGGTCTGCAGAGATTTTTCTGCGGCGGATGCGCTCCGGAATCGGACGGAAGAGGAATGGATGGCGGTCTGCCGGCTTGCCAAACGGCATGATCTGCTGCATCTTGTCGGAGATTATATCATCCGGATGGGGCTGTTGCCGGACGGAAAGCTGCGATCCGCACTGGAACGGGAGGTTTGTACGGCAGTTTACCGGAGTCAGCAACTGGAGGAAACGCTTTCTGCAGCCTGTGCCGCTCTGGACGCAGCACGGATTCCGTATCTTCCGCTCAAGGGCTCCGTTTTGCGCGTTGCATACCCGGAGCCGTGGATGCGGATCGGCTGTGATGTGGATCTGCTGGTTCATGAAGCGGATCTTGTAGTTGCCGAAGAGGCTTTGGTATCTGCAGGCTTTTCCGGAAGGGGAAAGAAAACACATGACGTTGCTTTCCTTTCTCCCGCCGGATTCCCGCTGGAACTGCACTATCAGCTGATGAATGAAGAAATCAACAAAGCTGCGGAACGGATTCTGCAAAGCGTTTGGGAAAGGGCGGAGCGGAGTGCTCCGGAGTCTTTCCGTTATACATTGCCGGATCCGATGTTTTATTACTATCATGTGGCACACATGGCGAAGCATTATGTATTCGGCGGGTGCGGGGTGAGACCGTTCCTTGATCTTTGGATTCTGAATCACAACAGTCAGGCGGATTCCGAAGCCCGGAACCGGCTTCTTTCGGAAGGCGGTCTTTTGCGGTTTGCAGCGGCATCGACGGAGTTGAGCGAGGTCTGGTTCGGTTCTTCCGGGCATACGCCGCTGACCGCGCAAATGGAAGAATTCCTTTTGCACGCCGGCGTATATGGAAATGTTCGTAACAGCGTTGCCGCGCAGCAGGCAAAAAAAGGAAGTCGCACAAGGTATGCGATCTCCCGCATTTTCCTTCCGTATTCCACCATGCGGGTCTATTATCCGGTTCTGGACAGGCACAAATGGCTTCTTCCCATCTGCCAGATTCGCCGGTGGTTTCGGTTGCTGGTGCACGGGGAGGCGGGACGAGGGGTTTCGGAACTGAAAACAAACCAAAGCATTCCGAAAAACGAGCGTCGCCGCACGGCGCGGATGCTGTCGGAGCTGGGACTGGACCATTGACCTTTCTATGAAAGAAGTATTGACTTTTTGCGTTGAATATGATAAAATATATAGGATATTGCTTTCCATACCCAAGACACACAGGAAGGCAACCGATTTGAATGAACCGATACGTCGGGAAACAGCAGGAGAAATTTATGTATCACATTCTTTACAACCCCCTTTCCGGTAACGGGCAGGGTAAGTCCCGCGCGCAGGCGCTGAAAGAGAAATTTTCCGGTCAGAACGTCCTTTTTGAGGATATCCGGGAAATCCGGAGCTACAAAGAGTATCTTTCCGGTTTTTCCAAGGAGGACGCTTTGGTGATCGCCGGCGGGGATGGTACGGTCAATCGCTTTGTAAACGAGACGGCGGGGTTGGAGCTACCGGAGAATCTCTTCTATTACGCGGTGGGAAGCGGAAATGATTTCAAACGCGACGTTTTGCCGGAGGGCGATGATCTGATTCCGTTGCATCGCTACATCATGGATCTCCCGACCGTTACCGTAAAAGGAAAGACTTCCCGTTTTCTCAACGGCGTTGGATACGGCATTGACGGTTACTGCTGTGAGGTTGGTGACGAGCTTGCAAAAAAGACGGATAAGCCGGTCAACTATGCCGGCATTGCCATCAAGGGGTTGCTGTTCCACTATAAGCCGACGAACGCAAAGGTTACGGTGGACGGGAAGGAATACTCCTTCAAGAAGGTTTGGTTGGCTCCTGCCATGAACGGCAGATTTTACGGCGGCGGAATGATGGTGGCACCGGAGCAGGATCGGTTGGCGGGAAAGGGTGAGATTTCCGTGGTTCTGATGCACGGCTCCGGAAAGCTGAAAACGCTGATGGTGTTCCCGTCGATTTTCAAGGGAGAGCATGTCAGGCACAACGAAATGGTCACAGTGCTGACCGGGAAAGAAATTACCGTGGAGTTTGACCGTCCGACCGCGCTCCAGATTGATGGTGAAACGGTTCTTGCCGTTACCTCTTACACGGCGCGTGCCGGAAAGCACGCGGATGTCGCTGCGGCGGGGGTCTAATTTCCCGATATGCTGTACTACATCTTTTTGGTGATTTGTGCCGTCGGTTGCGGCTGTTGGGTTGGGCTGACCTCTCTTCATTGGTGGCTCTTTTTTCCGCTTTTGATCGGTTCCTTCATTGCCATCAATGTTGTGTTTCTTCTGGGGCTTTTGGCGGCATCGCTTTGCCTGTCCCGGAAGCCTGTGGAAAAAAGTTCGGCGGGATGCCGCTTTATGATCGGATTTGCCATGGACTGGCTGACCAAAGTCTTTCGCGTCCGGATTCGCCTTACCGGGCGGGAGCAATTCCCGGAGGAACCGTTCGTTCTGGTCAGCAATCACATTTCCGATTTTGATCCGATGGCTTTCCTTGCAGTGGAACGAAAGCGGAACATCATTTATATTTCCAAAGAGTCCAATTTTCATAAGCCTGTGGTCGGACCGTTCATCCGCAATGCGGAGTATCTTGCCATCGACCGTGAGAACGCAATGAAGGCAATGCGGACGCTGAAGCGTGCTGCGGAGATCATGGAACGGGAGCAGATGATTGTCGGTATTTTTCCGGAGGGCACCAGAAGCAAGACAGGGGAACTGCTGGAGTTTAAGGAAGGCGCGTTTTATCTGGCAAAGAAGGCAAAATGCCCGATCGTGGTTATGGTTACCAAGGGAACGCAGAACATCAGCAAGAATTTCCCGCTCCGGCATACGGATGTTTCCATGAATGTCCTGGAGGTCATTGACGCCGGGACGGTGCAGGAAATGTCGCTTTCCGATCTGAGCGGAAAAATTCGGGAAATCGTGAAAAACGGGCTGAACTGAAGCGAATGAAATGTCCTTTTCCAAAGGGGGAGATGCGGATGTCCTTTTACAGGCTTCCGAAAAGCAATCTGCATACGCATACGGATTTCGGTGACGGATTGGATTCGGCGGAAGAGATGGTTCTTGCCGCAATCGGGTGCGGTATGGAGGTCATCGGACTTTCCGAGCATGCCTGCACGCCGTTCGATCTGCGGTATTGTCTGACGCCGCAAACCGCGGTAGCCTATCGGCAGGAAATAGTGCGTCTCCGGCAGAAATACGGCGAGCGGATCGGAATTCTGTCCGGAATCGAACAGGATTTTTATGCGGATCCGGCAGGGGAACCGTATGATTATTCCGTCGGTTCGGTGCATTATGTGTTTCTGGACGGGTGCTACTGTGAGATTGACGGATCCCCGGACGCTTTGATGCAAACCGTACGGGAACATTGCGGCGGAGATATTTACCGTTTGATCCGCACCTATTACCGCACCGTAGCACAGGTTATTGAAAAGACCGGGTGTACCATCATCGGACATTTTGATCTGATTACCAAGTTCAATGAAGGAAATCGGTTCTTCGATGAAAACGATCCGCGTTACCGTCAGGCTGCTCTGGAAGCGCTGGACGTTTTACTGGAAAGGGAC
>CAKSPO010000009.1 GCA_934481515.1 uncultured Eubacteriales bacterium | reverse complement strand
ACCTGGCAGCTTTCCTGCTTTGATTTCCCGCCCCGCCGGGCAGCTTTCCTTCTTTGATTCCCCGCCGGGTAGCTTTCCTTCTTTGATTTCCCGCCGGGTAGCTTTCCTTCTTTGATTTCCCACCCCACCTGGCAGTTTTCCTTCTTTGATTTCCCGCCCCACCGGGCAGTTTTCCTTCTTTGATTTCCCGCCCCACCGGGCAGTTTTCCTTCTTTGATTTCCCGCCCCACCGGGCAGCTTCCATTATACAGAGAAAAGCGGAGCCACCGCCCTGTGCTTTCGCACATTCGCGATGGCTCCGCCTTTTCCTTATTTACATAGCCCAACCCGTTGGCTGGCAACTGTATTCATCAGTTCTTCGGTGCAGAAGGATTCTTGAAGGAGGAAATGGTCTTTTCCATTGCAACCTCTGCCTTCATACCATCCTGTGCATACTTCGTGCTCAGGCTCGGCATAGAGGCGGAATCGTTGATGCTCTTGATAAAGGAATCAAAATCACCCCACTTATACAGGAGAGCAATATCATAGCACAGAGAATTACGGACAACGTCCAGAGCCTCAATGGACTCTGCATCCTGTGCAGCACCCAGCTTCAGGGTATTGCGATAGTAAGCATCCATCGTAGAGCCTTCTTCGCTTGCACTGGACATGGAAGCGATCACTTCCAGCATAAAGGAAGCCTTCTCAATATCGTTGCACATTTCCGGAACGCTCCACAGAGCTGCAGTACCGTTGTTAAATTGCACGATGCAGTGGTAATCGGTCTTTTGACCCGCCGTATCGGTTGCGGAATACTTCGCTGTCGGAAGAATTCCATAGGTAAAGTTCAGCGTCTCGGACTTATAAATCTGTGTCCGGACATCCCAGAGAATCAGTGTGGTGAACAGCGTATTTCCGGACAGGAAGGATTTGTTTCTGACGCCTCCGCCGCCCTGAGGATAGGAGGTATGTACCGCCTTACGGTTCATCAGGTCATAGATCTTGGTAATGACACCGTCTGCAGTCTGAGAATTGACGGTCAGAGAAACGTTTCCGTTGGTATCCGTCGTAGTAATCCGCTCACCGGCGCCGTAGAAGAATACAAGGCCATCGTAGCCATAACCAAAATAACCAACCTTATCACCCAGCGTCGCATCTGCAACAATGCGGTCACCCTGCACGGAAGTTGCGGTGTTCGCCATGGTCATCATCTCGTCGAGAGTCCACTCGCCGTTTCTGACCAGCTCATAGGGATCCTTGAAGTTCGCATAGTCAGCAAGCATATTCTTGTTGAACAGCGTAACATACGTGGAGTCCATGATGGACTTGTTGAAGTCTCCGTTGAAGAAATAAAGCTTGCCCGCAATACCAAGCTGCTGACGGGAGTTCTGGTCATAATAATCCTCGTCCAGCTGGAGATGCTCCAGAGAGTTGATATCCCGCAGGAATGCAGAGGTTGCACAGCTTGCCGCATGAACATCGCGGAGTGCAGCCATTTCATACTTCACACCGCCGCGGTAGAAGGTCTCCATTTCGTTGAACTGGTCTCCGTTGGAGTCCACCTTGAAAATCTTGCAGTTGTAACGATCCTCAATCGTCGTATTCCGGTCAACCACAGCATAAGAAATGGAATCTTCCTTGGCTTCCGCCACATAGAAGTCGTCTACCGGAAAAGAAGCGTTGTCCGTATTCGTACAAATATACGCCTTATACTGGTATCCATCCAGATTCCGATAGTTTGTCGGGTTCGGTTTGTTTCCGCCATTGTTTGTGGTGTTACTGCCGTTGCCGGTTCCGCTGTCGCCCGCCGCAGTAGTGGTTTCTTCCCCACTGTCACCGCACGCAACCAACGCAGGAACAAGCATCAGCAATGCCAGCGCCAGCGCCAACAGCTTCAAAAACATACTTGTTTTCATGCTTTTTGCCTCCTGAATAATATGAGTTTTCACTCAACATAAATTATAGCACGGCAGTCTGAAAAAGTCAAGCGTCCTTCTTTCCTTTTCCCCGGTTCTCCTTTGAATTCTGCGAAATGACGAAAAACTCACAACTGTTTTGTTCATTCTGACAATATTCTCCCCTGCGAAAAAACAGAATAAACAAGAAGGCTGTCGCATGCCCGATTCCGGTGCAAATTGCGGCAGCCTCCCGGCAGGTTTATAAAATGGATCTCTTCGTTATAAAATCAACTCTTCAAAGAAGGATTTTTGAAGGAAGAAATGGTTCTCTCCATTGCAACCTCTGCCTTCATTCCATCCTGTGCATACTTTTGATTCAGGTTCGGCATAGAAGACTGCTGATTTATCAAGCGGATGAAGGAGTCAAAATCGCCCCACTTATAAAGAAGTGCAATATCATAGCAGATGGAGTTACGGACAACGTCCAGCGCCTCGACCGACTCCATATCCTGTGCAGCACCCAGCTTCAGGGTATTGCGGTAGTAAGCATCCATCGTAGAACCTTCTACGCTCGCATCTGACATGGAAGCCATTACTTCCAGCATGAATGCAGCTTTTTCAACATCCTCGCAAACCACCGGAACCGACCAGAGAGCCGCCGTGTTGTTTCCAAGCTGAACCACGCAATGGTAATCCGTTCTTTTGCCTGCTGTATCCGTTGCCGAATATTTTGCGGTCGGAAGAATACCATAAGAAAAGCTGATATTCTCTGCCTTATAAATCTGTGTCCGGACGTCCCAGAGAATCATCGTGGTAAACAGTGTGTTACCGGTCAGAAATGCTTTGTTCCGATCTCCTCCTGCCCCCTCCGGGTAGGTGGGATGGACGCTCTTGCGGTTCATCAGATCATAGATTTTGGTAATGACCTTATCCGCTGTTTCGGATTTGACCGTCAAAGATACCTCACCGTTTTCGTTCGTGGTGGAAATTCGTTCGCCGGCGCCGTAGAAGAAAACGGTGCCGTCATAATAATAGCCGTAGTAACCGACCTTGTCCCCCAGCGTTGCATCTGCCTTCGTATGACCTTCCTGTACGGAGGTCGCGGTCTGTGCCATCGTCATCATCTCGTCGAGAGTCCACTCACCGCTTCTGACCAATTCATAGGGATCCTTGAAATCTGAGTAGTCAGCCAGCATATTCTTATTGAACAGTGTCACATAAGTAGAATCCATGATGGACTTGTTGAAATCGCCGTTAAAGAAGTAAAGTTTTCCTGCAACGCCAAGCTGCTGACGGGCATTCTGGTCGTAATAGGTCTCCTCCAATCGGAGATGCTCCAGAGAGTTGACATCCCGCAGGAATGCAGAAGTCGCACAGCTTGCGGCGGACAGATCCAGCAGTGCAGCCATTTCATACTTTACACCGCCGCGATAGAAGGTCTCCATCTCATTGAACTGGTCTGCGGTGGAATTATCCTTCAGAATCCGGCAATTATAGCGATCCTCAATCGTTGTGTTCCGGTCAACCACAGCATAGGAAATGGAGTCTTCCTTGGCTTCCTCCAAAGCAAAGTCATCCACCACAAAGCCCCTGCCGAGAACATAAGCCTTATACTTATATCCGTCCAGGTTACGATAATTGCTCGGAATAGGTGTGTTGCCGCTGTCGGCGGTCGTGGTGTTGCCGCCGTTGCCTGTTCCGCCATCGTTTCCCGCCGTGGTGGTATCTTCTCCACCGCCATTGCAGGCAACAAGCGCAGGAACAATCATCAGCAACGCAAGCGCCAGTGCCAGCAACTTCAGAAACATGCTTGCTTTCATTGAACTGTGCCTCCTTCAAAACATAAAAATAGAAGTAATTCTCCTTTAGTACTATAATCCTTTAGTACTATAATTAGAATATCAATAAAAAATCCTCCTTGTCAAGTAAAAAGCGCAATTTTTTATGTCAAAAAAGTATTTTTGTACAAAACACAAAAAAATAACAATTATATTTTGTTCAATATGACATCCTTACAAATGTAAAAAAGCGAAACGGCTACCGGCATCTTTCCATTTGCCAATAACCGCTCCGCAGAGAATCTGTAAAATATGCAATTTTCGATGCATCACGATGTACCCTCCATGCGGAGGGAGAACCGTTACTCAAAATGCTGCTGATTCTGCCGGTTTCTGCAATTTTTGTCCTGATTCTGATTCTGATTGTTCTGATTGTTCTGGTTGTTCTGATTCTGGTTGTTCTGATTCTGGTTGTTCTGATTCTGATTGTTCTGATTCTGGTTGTTCTGATTCTGGTTGTTCTGATTCTGGTTGTTCTGATTCTGGTTGTTCTGATTCTGGTTGTTCTGATTCCGGTTGTTCTGCATGATCGTGCGACTCCTTTTTGTAATTAAAACTACAATTTCAGTATGCACACATTCCACGCAGGAAATACATCAAAACGGCAATTTTTCCGACTTTTGTTCTGCCATTTGTTGCGACAATTGCTGACGCAAATCAAACAATAAAGAGGAAAAGAGACAAACCGCCACCACGGTCATCAAAAACGGAATCCACCAAAGCCACAAAACCTGCAAGCGGAAAACGGCAACCGCAAGATTTCCGACTGCCGCCCCAAAGAAGAAAAGGAAAATAACCAGAATCCGGAAAAAATAACCGCGATGCAACCGTTCCGTCGCTCGTCCGGAAATTTCCGCAGCCTTTTCCCCCGCATAGACCACCGAGGTCTCTGACAGAGCCATCCGGTAAATCTCCCGTAAAAGAACCCCGATAACCGCAAGAAACGCAATTGCCTCTGCGCCGTCCAGAATCCGTACCGCCAGAAACAACCGATATGCATCCGCATAGTAGAGAGAAGCCTCCGGAACATACCGCCGCAGATACAGGGTGTTGCAGGCAAGTGCCGCAATGCTGACCGCACAAAGAACCGCGCAGGACAGGAAAACAGCCCGCCGTCCGGGAAAATTCTCCCGCAGGAGAAAAGCACCGCCCGCAATCAGGAGCGCTGCCACAACTCCCGGCAACAGCTGACGCTCCTCTATGCGGAGATTTCCGGAAAACACGGTTCCCACAACCAGCAGAAAAAATGCCGCGCGCATCTGCCGGCGAAGGAACAATGACCGGTCGGTCAGAACCTCTCTCCGATAAAGTGCCTCCAGCGAATCCATCCAACCCGCATCCGAAAGCACCCTTTTCCAGAAGCCGAGCAACCGGATCAGCGCCGCAACCGACAGAATCAGCAAAAGTATCAATGCAATCGCCCGGAACAGCCGGATATAAGTGTACCAATCGAAAGGAAAAAGCCGGTTCCCCGCCTCATATTCCATAGATGCCAGCACAGTCGCTTCCGGAAGAACGGAAAGTAAGGAGGAAAGCACCGCTTCAGCGGAAAAGAAGGCGGAAAGCCCGTCACAATAGCTTCCGCGTGTTTTTTCCGGGAGAATTGCATTTCCTCCGTGACATTGCGCCAGAAGCTGCATGCCGGAAAAGAGGTGCCGCCATGCGGGAATCAGGAAGATACACTGCAAAACAAACATCAGAAATGAAAACAAAAGCAACAGCGTCGGACGCTCATAGCGGTTCATCTGCTCAACCCGGTCAGGAAGAACCGTATAAAGATAAAACTGCACCGCCAAAGCACCGATCCCGATTCCGAAAAGAATCCGGAAGCAGCGCCGCGCTTCCCCAAGCTCCTGATTCAGATCCGCCACGCGGGACAGCGCCGCGAGCAGAAAAAAATACCCGATACAGTCCGGCAGAACGTCAAAAAACGCAATCACCGGATTGCAAAGGAAAAATGCCGCAGGAATCGCCCATGCAAGTCCCAGCTTTTTTCCGCTGCGGAATTTCATTTGAAGTCCCTCCTTCCGGAATATCGTTTCGTGGCAAAGCCGTTTATTTGCGCTTTTTCCGGTTCCGGCGCTCCCGCCTGTCCCGGTTTCGCTGTGCCAGCGCTTCCCCGTCCCGCCTTGCCTGATCGGCAAGCGCCTGATGGTTGCGCTCGTAGGTCTCCTCCATGCGGTTGAGCCATGCAAAGCGGGATTTTTTCGGCGGAAGCTCCTCCTCACCGTCCGGACAGATGTCCTTGGTGCAGGATAGCAACAGCCACAGATTCAGAATCACCCACAAAATGCGGAAAATTACCTGCGCTATGGTCAGATACGGCAAAACCGCCTCCGGGAACGGGAATCGGCAAAGCGCGTAGAATACCGCATAAACGAGCACCACAAGAGCATTGCGCATCGCAAGAACCGAAAGCTTTTTCAGTCCGACCTCTTCCGAAAGCCCCCGGATTGCATAAAGAAACGCCAGATGAAACAGAATCACAAACAACGTCGTCCCGATCTCCGCACCGGTTTGCACCGCCGATATACCGAACAGCCCCGGCGACAGAGAAAAGAACGCGCAGATTTCCCGCCCGGCATCGTACAGCGCCGTCAGAAACAGCGGAATCTGCATCCCGATTGCCGCACGGAACGCCGGATGATAGCGGCGCAACCCCAAAAGTCCGTACAGCATCAGCCCATAGCCGATCAACTCTGCCGCAAATCCGAAGCCAAGCGCTTTTGCCGGAAGAAAAAAGACAAACGCGACCAGATAACCGATCCAAAAATAACCGAAGCCCATAACCGTTTCCCGTCAGTCCGTATGGTTCTGGGAACGCATACAGCAGTTCTTGTATTTCTTTCCGGAGCCGCACGGGCAGGGATCGTTTCTTCCGACCGTCCCCCCGGCTTTCACAATCGTATTTCCTCCCTTGCGGATCACGATCTTCTTTTTCTGTGCGCCCCCCTCAAAGCCTTCACTCAGGGGATTGGCAACCTGTACCCGCTCCATTGCCTGCGGGCGCGGAACCACGGAAAGGATTCCGCGTGTGGTGCTCTGACGGATGTCGTCCACCATCGCCTCAAACAGCTCCGCACCGCGGATCCGGTACTCGTTGACCGGGTCTCTCTGCGCGTAGGACTGAAGTCCGACCGTGCTCTTCAGATCCTCCATCGTGTCGATATGATCCATCCACGCGGTATCCACACACCGCAACAGAATCACGCGCTCCACCTCCCGGAAGGCCTCCGGACCGAACAGCGCTTCTTTTTCCGCATACTTCTCTTCCACGCGACGGCAGAGCAGTTCCGCAATCTCTTCCGGCTTCAGCCGCTTCTTCTCCTCATCCGTATAGCGGAAATCCTCATCCGTGGTCAGAAGCCCCATATAATGTGCACGCAAACCGTCCAGATCCCACTCCTCGTGGTCGTCTCCGTGCACATAGGTTCCCACAGCTTCCCGGACAGTCTCCTCCAGCATTTTGCGGATGGTGCCGGAAAGGTCTTCTCCGTTGAGCACCTCGCCTCTCTGCTTGTAAATAATACTCCGCTGCTGATTCATGACATCGTCGTAGGAAAGAACGTATTTTCTGCGCTTGAAGTTATTGTCCTCAATCCGCTTCTGCGCATTCTCGATGGCGCCGGACAAAATCCGAGCATCAATCGGCACATCCTCCGGCATTTTCAGCGCATCGACCACCCGCATCATCCGTTCCGCACCGAACAGACGCATCAGATCGTCCTCCATGGAAAGGAAGAAACGGGATTCTCCTGGGTCGCCCTGACGACCGGAACGCCCGCGGAGCTGGTTGTCAATCCGGCGGCTCTCATGCCGTTCGGTTCCGAGGATGAACAAGCCGCCCGCTTCGCAGACCTTCTTTGCCTCCGGAGCCACCTGCTCCTTGTATTTTGCAACCAGCGTCCGGAAGGTTTCACGCGCGGAAAGAATTTCTTCGTCGTCTGTTTCCGTAAAACCGCCGCACATCGCCAGCGTTTCCTCCGGAATCCCCATGGCGCGCATGTCCGCCTTTGCCATAAACTCCGGGTTGCCGCCCAGCAGAATATCGGTACCGCGTCCTGCCATGTTGGTGGAAATGGTCACGGCACCGGGCTTTCCTGCCTGCGCAACAATTTCCGCTTCCTTTTCATGATACTTCGCATTGAGCACCGTGTGCGGAATTCCCGCTTTCTTCAGGCGCAGGGACAGCGCCTCCGACTTGTCAATGGAAACCGTACCCACCAGCACCGGCTGACCTTTTTCATGGCAGGCAATCACCTGCTTCACAATCGCGTTGTATTTTCCTTCCATACTGCGGTAAACCGCATCCGGATGATCCACACGAATCATCGGCTTGTTGGTCGGAATCTCCACCACATCCAGATTGTAAATCTCACGGAATTCGGTCTCCTCGGTGAGTGCCGTTCCCGTCATACCGGAAAGCTTATGGTACATCCGGAAATAATTCTGGAACGTAATGGTGGCAAGCGTTTTGTTCTCCTTCTGTACCTGTACGCCTTCCTTCGCCTCAATTGCCTGATGAAGCCCGTCGGAATACCGCCTGCCCGGCATCAGACGCCCCGTAAAGGAATCCACAATCATGACTCCCTTTTCGTTCACCACATAGTCCACATCCCGGTGCATACAGCCGTACGCCTTGATCGCCTGCTGAACATGATGCGAAATGGTGGCGTTTTCCGCATCATTGAAATTGGAAATTCCGAAAAATTCCTCCGCCCGTTTAACGCCGCGGGAAGTCAGAATCGCATTGTTTGCCTTTTCATCCACGATATAGTCGGCATCAATGTTATCGTGGTCCTCCTTGCTGTCCAGCTCTTTGATCACATATTTCCGCATGGAGCGTACCAGCCGGTCTGCTTTCTCATAAAGATCCGTCGCCGCCTCTCCGGCGCCGGAAATAATCAGAGGCGTCCGCGCCTCGTCAATCAGAATGGAGTCCACCTCATCCACAATGGCAAATACATGACCGCGCTGTACCATCTGTTTTTTGTAGACCACCATATTGTCGCGAAGATAATCAAATCCGAACTCATTGTTGGTTCCGTAAGTAATATCTGCACCGTATGCAGCCTGCTTTTCCGCCGACGTCTGTCCGTGAACTACCAAACCGGTGCGCATTCCCATGAATTCATAGACGCGCCCCATCTCCTCGGCGCCGACACGGGCAAGATAATCGTTGACCGTAACAATATGAACACCCTCTCCGCCCAAAGCGTTCAGATAGGCAGGCAGGGTTGCCACCAATGTTTTTCCTTCTCCGGTTTTCATTTCGGCAATCCGCCCCTGATGCAGAACGATTCCGCCGAGGATCTGAACCCGGAAAGGACGTTTCCCGAGCACCCGGTCATCCGCTTCCCGGATTGCCGCAAAAGCATCCGGAAGAATGTCGTCCATGGTTTCTCCTGCTTCCAGTCTTGCACGAAGTGCAGGAGTCACCGCCTGCAATTCTTCATTGGACATCGCGCGGTAAGTATCCGCAAGCGCATCCACGCGGTCGGCGATCACCGCCAGTTTTTTAATCTGCCTTTGGCTGTAGGTTCCGAAGATTTTCGTAAAAAGTGACATTCCGTAACCATCCTTTCCGTATTTCCGAACAGATCCTCCTGTCAATTCCGCCGCACTCCGTAAAAACATTTGCAGTGTTTCCGGAAAAACGTACATTCCGGAAAGCAGGAAGCATCTGTAAAAGTCGTTTCTCAATACATTCTTTTTTAGTGTACCATATTTTTTCTTTCAATTGTATTGGATTTTGTAAACTTTAATAAAAAAGCGGAAAAGTGCTTGCAGAAAACAAAAAACTGTGTTATTCTAATGTCGTTCGTGCGATTTTACCATTCTGTTTCAGCTTGTACCGGATTCCGGACGAAAGCCGCAAAATACATAAAAATCCACAGGGAGCATACGCCGCACAAAGCACGATCCATCAAATCGGAAGGACGCAAACACCATGTCAAAGATCAATATTGTACTTCACGAACCGGAAATTCCGCAGAATACCGGAAATATTGCGCGCACCTGCGCAGCAACAGGCGCCGCCCTGCATCTGATCCGCCCGCTTGGGTTCACGGTGGATGACAAAAAGCTGAAGCGTGCGGGGCTGGACTACTGGAATCTTCTGGACATTACCTATTACGACGGTCTTGACGACTTCTACGGGAAGCATCCGGAGGCACAGGTGTATTATTTTACAACAAAAGCACAGCATCTTTACACGGAGGTTACCTATCCGGAATCGGTATTCCTGATGTTCGGGAAGGAAACAAAAGGGCTTCCGGAGCCGCTTTTACTTGCCCATCCGGATCGATGCGTCCGGCTCCCCATGCGGGACGGTCTCCGTTCCCTGAACCTTTCCAATACGGTTGCCGTTGCGATTTATGAGGCTTTGCGGCAGGGACAGTTTGAAGGACTGAAAACCGCAGGGGAGTTGACGGAATTCTCATGGAGTGATTCTCTTTCCTGATGCAATAAAACCTTCAAAAAGGCTTCATTTTCTTATCTTTTTATTGTCTGTTTATTCATTATTGTTAACATATTGTAAACAATTGCTTCACTGTATTGCCAATTTTTATGCTTCATGCTATACTGTTTTTGCTTGAAAAAGCAAAAAACACATTTGGAAAGGATTTTACTGCAATGAAAAGATCACTCGCTCTGGTGCTTGCCCTGCTTTGTATGTTCTCCGCACTTCTCCTGACCTCCTGCAATGAAAGTGCTTACAAGCTTTACAGCGAAGGTGTAAAAGAATTCACCGATGCAAAGGCACTGGATTCCAAAATGACCGTATCCGTAACCTACGGAATGGGCGGCACGACAAACACGACCACTACCACAATGAATGTGAAGGCCAACGGTACCGATTTTTCTCTGACCTCCGATGCTGTGGAAGTAACCTATGTCGGCGGTGTTGCATACACCTACATCAAGATGGGTGAGCTCTCCTCGAAAACCAAGGAAACCGTTTCTGCCGAGGACGCAAAAAAGTTGATGGAAGAGTACGGCGAAATTGATTCGGACGAAATCTTCCCGACCCTGACGGAAGAGGATCTGAAGGACGTCAAGGTGGAAAAGAAAGGTGACAAACGCGTCATCAGTGCAAGCCTCTCCGATGCCGCTGTAAAGAAGTTGGCGGATACCATGGTCGGCGCTTTGACCGGCGGTGCTACGGATGGCGGCAAAGTGCCCAGTGTTTCCATCAAAAATGTGGAAATGACCGCTTCCTTTGACAAAGACGGACACATCACCGATTTCGGTCTGAAGTTCTCCATGTCCTTCGATATGATGGGAATGACCGCTACCATGGATATGGATCTGAAGATGGAGATCAATGCCATCAACGGAAACGTGACGATCACGGCTCCCGCAGACGCGGCAGACTATAAAGAAGCTCCCGACGTGGATCTTGATGATGACGGTGAGTGGGATTTCTGATTCTTCCCTCTGTTGAACTGAAAACACTAAAGATATAAACCAGTCCCGGTGTTGCCGCGTTTGCGGCAACACCGGGACTGGTTTTTTCGACATCGACAATGGATTGGGTTCCCCCAAAAATCGGCAGGAAGCGGACATAACCCGCGCAGGAGCCGACCGAGCGTTTGCAAGAATTTTGCGGTGTCGCACAAGCGTTTCAATTCCCGCCAGTTGGTCGGGGCGGGGTCTACCCGCCCGTTTGTGGGAATTTTGTGGTATATCGGATAGAGGTGCCAACGAGCGCATCCGATTACTCGATTCACCGCGCCGCAAGAGGAAAACAAAATCCGGCGGGGGGAAATGCCGCCGGGATGATGGTACAGATTCCTTAGAAGCGGGTGGGCAGACCCTGCGCGGGCAAAGCCCGTTTCCTACGGGGAATTAAAATATTTTTTGTTCAGCGGAAGCCGGATGCGTGATGACAAATAGGATTTTTTCGCCCGGCAGAAGCCGGATGCGGAATGCGCAGACGGGATTTCTTCATCCGGCGGAAGCCGGGAACAAATGAAATCTTTTGTCGTTTTGCAATGCCGAAAGATGTCTGTCCGTCAATCTACGGTATAGCCCTTGCCGCGCACGGTGCGAATCCACGGAATGCCACCGAACAGCTCCGCTGTTTTTCTGCGCAACAGGCAAATATAAACATCCGTTTTGTTGGCGAAGGAGGAACCGATCCGTTCCGAAAGCTCTTCTCTGGAAACCGGTTCCCCACGTTTTTGCGCAAGGCATTCCGCAACGGCAAACTCCTGCGGAGAAAGCGGAATCCGCTTTCCTTCCGCAAGCAATGCCGGCGGCTCCTTTTGCAGGCGCCATTCCGGCATCTGTTTCCGTGGTACGGACGTTCCTGCCGTCTTTCCGGGTATGTCTGCAAGCAGAGCTTTGATTTCTTCCCGGATCAGTTTCATTTCAAACGGACGATGCAAAATCCGGGAGCACCTTCTTCCCTCTCCGGAGTCCACTGCCGTCAGTTCTCTGGTAAATCCGATCAGGATTCCTCCGCGGTCGGAGAATTCCGGTGCTTTAACCGTATCCAGATCCAAAAGAATGACATTCGCTGCCTGTTCTTCCGGAAACTGCTCCGCGACGGTCACCGTATACCCCATAGCGGAAAATTCAATCTCCAGCATTCGGGCAAACATCCGGTCGGCGGAAAGAATCAGAATCGTTCCGTTCATCGAACCACGATATTCACGATCTTATTCGGGACGCAAATCTCCTTGACAATGGTCTTTCCCTCCAAAAGCGGGTGGATTTTTGCATCCTCCTTTGCCGCCGCGATGGCATCCTCCTTGGCGGTATTGACCGGAAGAGCAAGAATGCCTCTGACCTTTCCGTTGATCTGAACGGCGATTTCCACCGTGCTGTCTACGGTCTTGCTTTCGTCCCATTCGGGCCACTTTGCCAGTGAGCAGAGACCGGTTTCGCCGATGCTCTCCCACATTTCCTCGCACAGATGCGGTGCGAACGGGCAAAGCAGGCGGATCAGCACACTGAGATCGGCACGGGAAATGCTTCCGGCATCGTCAATCTCATTCAGCAATGCCATCATGGATGCGATTGCCGTATTGAATTTCAGCTCCTCGATATCCTCGGAGACCTTTTTGACGGTCTTGTGGATGGCGGACTCCAGCTTCGGAGAAGTCTCTCCCTGTCCGACAAGGTCGGTCAGATCCGCAAAGCGCTCCAGAAAACGCTTGCACCCCTTCATGGAGCTCTCGCTCCACGGTGCGGCGCTTGCGTAGTCGCCCATGAAGAGCACGTAGGTGCGAAGCACATCTGCTCCGTACACATCCACCACATCATTCGGGTCAACGACGTTGCCCTTGGACTTGGACATTTTTTCGCCGTCCGGTCCCAGAATCAGCCCCTGTGCCGTCCGTTTTGCGTACGGCTCGTCGCACGGAACCAATCCTTCGTCATAAAGAAATTTATGCCAGAAGCGGGAGTAGATCATGTGTCTGGTCACGTGCTCCATACCGCCGTTGTACCAATCCACCGGGAGCCAGTATTTCAGCTTTTCGGGGGCGGCAAAGGCATTGTGATTGTGCGGGTCGGTATAACGGAGGAAGTACCACGAAGAACCTGCCCACTGCGGCATGGTATCGGTTTCCCGCTTTGCGGGATTTCCGCACTTCGGGCACTTGCAGTTGACGAAGCTATCAATCTTTGCCAGCGGGCTTTCCCCTCCCTCGCCGGGGGCAAAATTCTCCACCACCGGCAGACGCAGAGGAAGCTCCTCATACGGAACGGGCACGATGCCGCACTTCGGACAATGCACGATCGGGATCGGTTCACCCCAATATCTCTGGCGGTTGAACGCCCAATCCTTCATCTTGTACTGCACGCCCGTCTCACCGAGCTGATTCTCTTCCAGATACTGCAGCATCCGGGCAATGGAATCCTTTTTGTTGGTGCAGCCGTCAAGGAAACCGGAGTTGATCATTTCGCCGTCGCCGGTATATGCCGCCTTGGAAATGTCGCCGCCGCGGATGACCTCGACGATGTCAATTCCGAACTTCTTTGCGAACGCATAATCGCGCTCGTCATGTGCCGGAACTGCCATGATGGCTCCCGTTCCGTATCCCATCATGACGTAATCGGAAATGTAGATCGGAATTTCCTTTCCGGAGACGGGGTTGACTGCGGTCAAGCCGTCGATGCGGACGCCGGTCTTTTCCTTCACCAGCTGGGTACGTTCAAACTCCGTTTTTTTGGAGCAGGCTTCCCGGTAGGCATCCAGTTCCGCGATGTTCCGGATGCGATCCCGGTTTGCTTCAATGACGGGATGCTCCGGTGCGATAACCATGAAGGTCACGCCGAAAAGCGTATCGCAGCGGGTGGTATAGATCCGGAGCTTTTCACCGGTCTCCCGGAGCGGGAAGTTGACAAATGCACCGGTGGATTTGCCGATCCAGTTGATCTGCTGCTGGCGGATGTTGGGCAGATAGTCCACCTCATCCAGCCCCTGCAAAAGCTTGTCGGCATATGCCGTAATCCGCAGATACCAAACGGTCTTGGACTTCTGTACAATGTCGCTGTGACAGATATCGCATTTTCCGCCCTGCGAATCCTCGTTGGAAAGGACGACCTTACAGCTGGGGCAATAGTTGACCAGTGCGGTATCCCGGAAAACCAAACCCTTTTCGAACATCTTCAGGAAAATCCACTGTGTCCAGTGATAGTAGTCCTCCTCGGTGGTATCCACGACGCGTGACCAGTCAAAGGAAAAGCCGACGCGCTTGAGCTGGGAAGTAAATTTGGCAATGTTCCGGTCGGTCACAGCGCGCGGGTGCATTCCGGTCTTGATGGCATAGTTCTCAGTGGGAAGTCCGTAAGCATCAAATCCGATCGGAAACAGGACGTTATATCCCTGCATTCTTCTCTTGCGGGAAACGACCTCCAGTCCGGAGTATGCCTTGATGTGTCCGACGTGCATGCCGGCGCCGCTGGGGTACGGGAACTCCACCAGTGTATAATATTTGGGTTTGGGGCTGTTGTCAACGGCGCGGAACGCCTCTTCCTCTTCCCACTTTTTCTGCCATTTCGGTTCAATCTGTCGAAAATCGTACTTCATTGCCTCTCCTCCCCGGCGCTCTCATCAATTCCGGTAAAATGTATTTTCTCCGCGTCGCCGTACAGTTTTTCCAGCTGATAAAAATCGCGCAGTTCCCGACTGAAAATGTGGACGATGACGGTTCCGTAGTCCACGGCAATCCAGCCGTTATTGTCTCTTCCTTCAAAATGCAGCGGGGAAACGCCGCAAAGTCCCAGCCGGTACTCCACCTCGTCGCCCAGTGCCTTGACCTGTGTCCCGGAATTTCCGTGGCAAATGACAAAATAGTCGGTGATGACCGTTTGGTCATGCACGCGCAAAACCTCGATCCGGTGTGCTTTTTTTGCATCCAGCACATCAAAAATCGCGTGTGCCAGTTCCTCGGAGGAAGCGTTGTGGAGCTTCTCCGGTTGGTGCTGTTTCATTTCATCCATGTATTTTGGGGTTCCTTTCTTTCCGTGGTCATCCGTTTTCGGTTGCCGGGGAGTCCGGCGAACCGGTCAATTTCCTTTGTGCATCCTTTCCGAAAGCAACTCGTTCCGTGCCCTCACGGTATCCTCTGCGATCGGTGTTCCCTCCTCCAGAAGATCCCGGATGGTGAAATCGTAGGAGAGCAGAAGCGTCTGCCGCAACAGCTCCGCACGGTCGTCCCCGGAAAGCTTTTCCGGCTCCGCGCCGAAAAAGTAGCGGCGCAGAAGGATGCAGTTGCGCCAGGTGCGGGAGAGGTCGATATAATCTGCCAGATACAGCAGTTTTTCCGGCAGGGTCATGTCTGCGTGCCCCGTGGTGTGCCAGCGCACGGCGGAAACGATGAGCGGGTCATTGTATTCCGGAAATTCCGTTGGAATCTGCGCCGCCGCGGTACGTGCGTGAAAGGTCTTGGGTGCGGCAAAATCCGCTTCGCTGACAGGTAGCCCGTATGTCCGGCAGAGCTCTGCCTGCTCCTCCACGCTCTTCTCCTTGGTGATATCGTGCAACAGTGCCGCCGCACGCAGCTTTGCCGTCAGCTCCGGGCAATACAGTGCGGAAAGCCTCGCCACCATTTCCTCCACTTTGACGGTATGAAAAAAACGTTTCGGGGACAACAGCTTCCCCACCCGCTCCCGCAGTGCGGAAAGCGAATTCTCGGTGATTTCGGTCACGATTCGGTTGTTCCTTTCTTCAAAGATACAGATGGTGTTCCCTGATATATTCTTCCACCGACTCCGGAATCAGGTCTTTGACGGATTTACCTTCCCGGATCCGTTGGCGGATTTCATGGGAGGAAACTTCTATCGGTTCGGTCACGATCCGGCGCACCACTTTTCCGTACTTCTGTTGGTATTCCGCGATTTTCGCGATGATCTGTTTTCCGGTCTCAGGGTCGTTCTCCCGCCGGATATAAACCGGGTAAGACAGGCGGAAAATTTCCTCCGGCTCGTGCCAGCTGTCCAGCGTCAGCATCATATCGGTGCCGCAGAGCAAAAACAGCCGTCGATCCGCTCCGCAAAGCTCCCGCAGAGTGTCGCTGGTATAGCTTTTTCCGCCGCGGAGAATTTCCAGGTCGCTGACCCAGACGCCCTCCATGCCGGAGAATGCCCGCCGGCACATCTGCAGCCGGTCTACGGCGCTCACCGCCACTTCCATTTCCTTGTGCGGTGGGAGTGCAGCCGGGATGATGTAGAGCAGGTCCAGCCACATCTGTTCCATAAACGCCTTTGCCGCGGCAATATGTCCGTTGTGCGGCGGGGAAAATGTGCCGCCGTAAATTCCGATCCGCATCATGTCAGGGCAGTTCGATCACGGGCTTTTTGGAGGATCTGCGGTACAGGACGATCTTCCGCCCCGTTGCGGCAACCGGTTCCGCTCCGAGTGCCTCCGCCAGCTCCTGCAACAGCTCCGCCGGAGCGCTTCCGCTGTTTTCCAGCACATTCAGCTTAATCAATTCCCGCGCTTCCAGCGCATCGGAAAAGGTCTTGAGCAGGTTTTCGTTCAGACCGCCCTTCCCAACCTGCATGATGGCAGGGACGGAATTCGCCAGACCGCGAAGGTAGGCTCTTTGCTTGGATGTGATCATATGGTTCCCTTTCATTCGGAGACGTTCCAGCCGTTCTCCCGCAGAATTTCAAGCATTTCGTAGCAGACTCCGGAGATGACCCGGATGAATTTATTGTCCGGAAGGAAAATGTTCAGGCAGAGATTTTCCCCGAGTGCGACGGATTGGATATCCTCCCGCTTCAGCTCCAGCTGATGGGTTCCGCGTTCCATGGACAGAAGCACCATGCTCTGCTCGGTCAGGATGAAGTACCCGCCGACGGTGCCGTTCTGCACCGTAAAGCGAACCCGCTCGTCAAACAGAAACGGCTGGGCAAGGGTCTCCTTAATCCGGTTGTACGGAAGGTCTGCGCGGTATGCAATCAGCGGTAAAATCAGCGAAAACAGCAGGGTGGCTCCCGCTCCGAACAACAGTCCGTACCGCCAGTCGCGCAGAATCAGCCATGCCGCAATGCCGACCGGAATTCCGAGCCGGAGAGACGAGGATCGTTTTCCGGACGAGAAAAAATAATCGGATAATTTCATAATTATATTATATTCAACTCTTTCAGCTTTTCGATAAATTTTTCAATCGCCGCGCCGCGATGGGAAAGCGCGTTTTTCTCTGCCGGGGAAAGCTCGGCAAAGGTCTTGCCCGCTGCGTCGCTGAAGAACAGCGGATCGTAGCCGAATCCGCCCGCTCCGTGGTACTCCCGCAGAATTCTGCCCCGGCATTCGCCGCGTACCGTGAAGCTCCTGCCGTCCGGAAAAACGCAGGCAATGGCACAGACATACGCGCCGCCGCGGGCATCATCCGGCACGTTTTCAAGGTGGGAGAGCAGGCACCGGTTGTTTCCTTCGTCGTCGTGATCCCCGGAAAAATTGCATCGGGCGGCGTATCTTGCGGAATAGATTCCCGGTGCTCCGCCGAGAGCATCCACCGTAAGTCCGGAGTCGTCGGCTATTCCGATTTTTCCGCTTCCGGCGGCGACGCGCGCTTTGATGAGCGCGTTCTCTTCAAAGGTCTCGCCGTTCTCTTCGATCTCACCCGTGTATCCGATGTCGTCAAGCGACAGAATCCGCAGATCCGGAATCTTCGCGGAGAGCAGTGCGTGCAACTCTGCGATCTTCTTGCGGTTGCGGGACGCCAATACCAGTTCCATGTGTACTCCTTTATTCAAACAATGCCCGGACAAATTCCTTCTGGTCGAATTCCTGCATATCGTCCAGCTTCTCGCCGACGCCGATGAATTTGACCGGAATGTTCAGCTCCTGCCGGATGGAGATGACGATGCCGCCTTTTGCGGTCCCATCCATCTTGTTCAGAATCAAGCCGGTCAATGCCGCCGCATTCCGGAATTCTTTCGCCTGCAGAATGGCGTTCTGTCCGGTGGTGGCATCCAGAACCAGCAGATTTTCGCGGCTTGCTCCCGGCAGTTCGCGATCAATGACGCGGTTGATTTTGGCAAGTTCGTTCATCAGGTTGGTCTTGTTGTGCAGTCTTCCGGCGGTGTCGATAATCAGAACATCCGCTTTTTTATTCTTTGCCGCATGGCAGGCATCAAATACGACTGCCGCAGGGTCGCTCCCCTCATTCTGGCGAACCAGCTCTACGCCGGCACGGTCGCACCAGACCGCAAGCTGGTCGATCGCCGCCGCGCGGAAGGTGTCCGCCGCCGCAACGATGACCTTCTTCCCTTCCTTGCGGAGCTGATTGGAAATCTTACCGATAGAGGTGGTTTTTCCGACACCGTTGACTCCGATAACAAGAATCACCGATGGGGTCGTTTCCAGATGCAACGGCTCACCCTCCCCGATCATTTCCTCCAGAATCTGTCGGAGCGCCACCGTCACCTGCTCCTTTTCCTTCAGCCGTCCGTCCTTGATCTGCTCCCGCAACCGGGAAATGATCTCTTCCGAGGCATTGACGCCAACATCTGCGCAGATCAGAATCTCTTCCAGTTCCTCCAGAAGATCCTCGTCTACCTTGACGAAATTCTTCAATAGGTCGTCGATCTGTCCGAAAATTGCGTTCTTTGTTTTTTTCAGTCCTTCCTTGACCCGTCCCCAGAATGATTTTTTCTCCTTCTTGCGGGTCTCTGCCTCAGGAAAAGCATCTTCCATCGGAAGAGCTTCTTCCTTCGCGGCTGCTTCTGCCTCAGCTTTTGCTTTTTCTTCCGCCGCCGCTTTTGCTCTTTCCTCTGCCTCTTTTGCGGCTGCTTCTGCGGCTGCTTTTGCAGCTGCTTCCGCTTCGGCTTTTGCTTTTTCTTCTGCTGCCGCTTTTGCGGCTTCGGCTTTCGCTTTTTCCTCCGCCGCCGCTTTTGCGGCTTCGGCTTTCGCTTTTTCCTCTGCCGCTTTTGCGGCTTCGGCTTTTGCTTTTTCTTCTGCCGCTTTTGCGGCTTCGGCTTTCGCTTTTTCCTCTGCCGCTTTTGCGGCTTCGGCTTTCGCTTTTTCCTCCGCCGCCGCTTTTGCGGCTTCGGCTTTCGCTTTTTCCTCTGCCGCTTTTGCGGCTTCGGCTTTTGCTTTTTCTTCTGCCGCCGCTTTTGCGGCGTCGGCTTTTGCTTTTTCTTCTGCCGCCGCTTTTGCGGCTTCGGCTTTCGCTTTTTCCTCTGCCGCTTTTGCGGCTTCGGCTTTCGCCTTTTCCTCTGCCGCCGCTTTTGCGGCTTCGGCTTTTTCTGCTTCTTCCTGTTCTATTTTCAGGCGTTCCTCTTCGGCTTCCTTTTCTTTTTTCTTTCTGCCGAACAGTTTATCCAAAAATCCCATTCCAGTCTTCCCCCTCCTTCTTGGAAATGTCGTTGATGTCCAGCATCAGAACCTTGGAAATTCCGTGCTCCGGCATGGTGACGCCATACAGGCGGTCCGCCGCCGCCATGGTTCCGCGCCGGTGGGTAATCATAATGAACTGCGTTCCGTGGGAATACCGCTTGATGTACTGTGCAAGGCGCTCCACGTTGACCTCATCCAATGCCGCCTCAATCTCGTCCAGAATACAGAACGGGGTCGGATTGACCTGAATGATGGCAAAAAACAGTGCGATTCCGATGAATGCCTGTTCGCCGCCGGAAAGCTGCATCAGACTCTTGATAATCTTTCCGGGAGGCGCCGCCTTGATCTCGATGCCGCTTTCCAGAACGTTTTCCGGATCGGTCAGCGAAAGTTCCGCTGATCCGCCGCCGAACAGCTCGGCAAAGACACGACCGAAATTCTCGTTGATCTGATTGAAGGAATTGACGAAAGAGGTCTTCATCTCCTCCTCCAGACCGGAAATGATGCCGTTCAGCTCCCGTCTTGCCTTTTCCAGATCGGTGATCTGCTCGCTCATTTTTTCGTACCGGACGCGTACCTCCTCGTATTTTCCGACCGCGTCCAAATCCACGTTTCCGATGGCTCTCAGTTTGTTTTTGCAGTCGGTTTGCAGAGAAAGCAGTTCCGGTCTTGTTTCCGGTGTAACCGGCGGATACCCCAGTGCCATGGCATCGGCACGGGTCAGCTCGTAGTCATCCCAGAGCTTGGTTGCCAGCTTGTCCTGCGTCTCGCGGAGTCCCGCAAGGCGGCTTTCGCATTTGGTGTGTTCCCGGAATACCAGCTCCTTGTGGTTCATCCGGTCGCGCAGTTTATTGTTCAGTTCGTTCAGCTTGCGTTCAAACTCAAAGTTGTCCTTTTCCACGGCGCTCCGCTTTTCGTTGAGGTCATTCAGCGCCGCCGTAGCCGCCGCATATGCGGCACGGTTGGCATCCATTGCCTCTCCCGTGATGCGGATCTGTTCGCTTTGGGTATTGATTCTGCCGGACAATGTGACCATTTCCTGCCGCAGATTTTCCAGCCGCTCCTCCGCGCTCCCCTTCAGGGTGGTTTCGGTTTCGATGTCCTTCTGCGTCTCGCTGATGCGGATGTAAAGCTCGGTCAGAGCCGCTGAAATTTCGTCCAGCCGCAGAACCGTATCGCCGTGTTCGGCGTTCTTTTCGCTCCGGAATGCGCCAAGCTCCTCCTTACGGTGAGAAAGTGCCTTCTCCTCGGCGGAAAGGGTCTGCAAATCCGACTCATACTTTGCCTTGGCGGATTCGTACTCCCGCATATCCTCCTTCAGCCGGTTCAGCAGGGTCTCATTGGCATCCTTTTTGGCACGGAGCTGATCCAATTGTCCGTTTTCGGTATTGCGCAGAACGGAAATCAGCTCCCGCCGGGTTTCGGCGGACGCTTTGCCGTCCTCGGCATCCTGCAGTCTTTTCTGCGCTCCGGCAAGCTGTTTTTCCAACTCGCCGACGCTCTTTTTCCGTTCCTCCAGCTCACCCTCCAGCCGTTTGATCTCGCCTGCGCGGGACAGAATCCCGTTGCCGGTACGGACGGAGCCGCCGGTAAAGGAACCGCCGACGTTGATCTGCTGACCGTCCAGCGTGACAGCGCGAACCCGATAGTGCAGTGCTTTTGCCATGACGGTGGCGTGATCAATGTTATCGAACACCGCCGTCTTGCCGAGCAGAGAGGACAGGACGTTCCGGAATGCCGGATCGCTCTCCACCAGCGAATCCGCCAGTCCCACATAACCCGGGAAGCCGGACGCTTCGGAAAGTTCACGCGACGGCACCAACGGCTTCATGGAGGTCAGCGGAAAGAAGGTAGCTCTGCCGGCTTCACCCCGTTTCAGGGCGTACATCGCCGCCTTTGCGGTCGCTTCATCCTGTACGACGATATTTTGCAGGTTGGCTCCCAACGCAATTTCAATGGCGGTCAGATAGCGGTCGTCTACGGAAATCAGCTTGGAAAGAGGTCCGTATACCGTTCCGCAGGGCATTCCTGCGGCATCGGTCATTTTGCCCTCCTCATAGCGCTTCATCACGTACCGGACGGCGTTGGAGTAGCCCTCAAAGTGTTCCTCCATGGATTTATACGTGGCAATCCGCTGAGCAACGGAGTCGCGGCGGAAGGTCTCGTTATTGAGCTTTGCGGTGACGTTTTTCAGTTCCACTCCGCACTGCTCCGCGTTCTTTTCTCCGTCGGCAATCTCCGCGTCGATTCCGGAAAGCTCGGCGTCATATGCCGCCACGGTGCGTTCCTTGCCGGCGCATTGCTCCTCCAGCTCCGCGGAAATTCTCTGATATTCCCCCAGCTCCGCAAGTGCCGAGCTGTTCTTGTCCGTATCCGAGGTTTTGGCACGTTCCAGAACGGAAATCCGCACCCGGACATCCATTTCCTCATTTTCCAGTGCACGGATGTCATCCAATGCCTGTGCCACGGCGCTTTCCAGCTCCGACGCACGGCGGGAAAGGGTTCCCTGCTCGGAAAGGAGCGTTTCTCTCTCCCGGGTCAGTTCCTCTTCTTTGTTTTGCAGGGTACCGATCTTTTCGGCGTGCTTCCGGCACGACTCCGTTTCGTTCTGCATGGCTTTCTCGGTTCCGCCGACGGATCCCTGCGTTGCCGCGATCAGCTCCTTGGCGTGTGCGACGGTATTTTCCGCCACGCGGTATTCGCTCTCCAGTGTATGGCAAAGCTCGGTCTGCTCACGAATCCGGGTCAGAAGATCCTCGGACTCCTGTTTGCTTCCCTGCGACGCTTCAAACAGTTTGGAATTCTGGGTCTCCAGGGATTGAATTCCGTCCTCCGCCATTTGCAGGTCAAACGCGGCGTGCTGAAGCGCTTCCTCCGCCTGATTCAGCTGTCCGCGCAGCTTTTCCGTATCGTAAAGCCAAAGGCTGACATCGGCTCTCTTTTTGTTCTCCATCAGCTCGATGGCGCGTTTTGCCTTCTCCGCCTCGCGGCGCATCGGCTCCACCCGGGCGGATAGCTCGGAGAAAATGTCGTTGGCGCGGGTCATATTCTCTTCGGTGTCCTGAAGCTTCCGCTCCGCCTCGTTTTTCTTGTAGCGGTATTTGGCAATTCCGGAGGCGTCCTCAAAAACGCTCCGGCGCTCCTCGCTCTTGCGGGAGACCATCTCCGCGATCCGTCCCTGCCCGATGATGGAATATCCGTCCCGTCCGATACCGGTGTTCATGAACAGCTCGTAAATATCCTTCAGCCGCACGCCCTTGCGGTTGATAAAATATTCGCTGTCCCCGGAGCGGTAATAGCGTCTTGTGACGGTGACCTCCTCGTAGGGGCAATCCAGCCGGGACAATTCCCCGCGGTTGTCAAACGTGACGGAAACCTCGGCGTATCCCATCGGTCTCCGGCTGTCAGCTCCTCCGAAAATAACGTCTTCCATTTTGCTTCCGCGCAGGCTCTTGGAGGAAATTTCGCCGAGCACCCATCGCATGGCATCGGCAATATTGGATTTTCCGGAGCCGTTGGGTCCGACAATGACGGTGACGCCGTATACCGCGTCATCGGTCAGATCCACCTTCTGTCCGTTTTCAAATTCCAGCTTGGTCTTGTCCGGGAAGGACTTGAACCCCTGCATTTCCAATGATTTCAGATACAAAATTGATTTCCTCCTGTTGTTTGGGTAAAAAGCGCAGATACGGTCAGGTCAGGGAAAAATACGGCTCCCTTGCATCCTTCTCGCAGACAATCCGGGAAACGGTGATGCCGTACTGCCGCAAAAGGCGCGCCGGATTGCTCCGGTGCTGTCCGACCGCGACGGAAACTGCCGTCGGGGGGCAATGGAGCTGTACGGTCTTTCCGCAAAGTGCTTCCCGCTCCGCCTGCCGGCAAAGCTTCCGGTAGCACACCTCGGAGCGGACAAGCTCCCCGATTGCCGGGTGGTTGGGTCCTGCCAGAACCGCTTCCGGCGAGGTCAGGGATTCGGTGGCGCACAGCCCGATGCGGATGCAGGGAATGTTATGTCCCTCCAGAATCTCCAGTGCGTTCGCGGAGCGTTCCACGGCTTCCTGCACGGAAAGGGGTCGGTAGGTTCCATCCCCGGTCATCCGGCAAAGCGGCGTATCGTAAAAAACGACCGTCGGATAGATTCTTGCACTCCCGGCGCCCAGTTCCGCGATGCGTTGCGCCGTGAAGCGTTCCTTTTCCGGGGTGGATGCCGGGAGTCCGATCATCATCTGTCCGGTGAGGGAAAAGCCTGCTTCCCGGACGGCGCGGCAGGCATCCTCCGCCTGACGCACGGTATGTCCTCTCCGGCTTGCGCTGAGCACTTCGTCATCCATGCTTTGCAGTCCCAGCTCAATGTGCCGGACGGAATAGCCGGACAGAATCCGCAGAATTTCCGGAGAAATGTAATCCGGTCGGGTGGAAATCCGGATGGATGTGACCCGCCCTTCCCCGACAAACCGCTCCGCCATGTCCAGAAGGCGGCACATCAGCTCCCGCGGAATACCGGTAAAGGAACCGCCGAAAAAGGCGATTTCCGTCTCATCCTCCGGAGGGATCCCCGAAAGAACCGTGCGAATCTGCTCTTCGACGGATTCCTCCCGGAAGCCGCGGCATCCGCTGATGGAATTCTGGTTGCAGAATACGCACTGATGCGGGCACCCGAGATGCGGAATAAATACCGGAATGTTGCGGTGGCGCATTTCGGTCAGTCCGCAATTCCGAACAGTCGCAGGGCATCCCGTGCGGCTTCCTGTTCGGCGTGCTTCTTGGAATGTCCTTTTCCTCTGCCGATGCAGTTGGAATCCAGGTACACCTCCACGCAAAAGGTCTTATTGTGATCCGGTCCGCTCTCGGAAACCAGCCGGTATTCCGGGGTTCCCTTTTCCTTCTGCACAAACTCCTGCAAAAAGGATTTGCTGTCGCGCGGTGCCGCAGGGGCATCCTGCTTCTTTTCGGTCATCTGCCGCAGGAACGGAAGCAGAAATACGGAGACCGCTCCGATTCCTTCCATTCTTCCCGCGTCCAGAAAAATCGCCGCCAGAACCGCCTCAAATGCGTCGGCAAGAATCGCCGGCTTTGCGGCTCCCCCGTTTTGTGCTTCCCCTTTTCCGAGCAGCAGGAATGCGCCGAGTCCGAGCTCCCCTGCATAGGTCGCAAGCGCCTCCTCGCAGACCATGGCGGAGCGCATGCGGGTCAGGTCTCCCTCCGGAAGCTCCGGGTAGCGGTCGTACAGAAAATCGCTGGTAATCAGGGAAAGTACCGAATCTCCGAGAAACTCCAGCCGCTCGTTGCAGAGCAGATGATGGTTTCTCTCTCCGGTCTCGTTGGAATAGGAAGAATGGGTTACTGCGCGCAGAAGAAATTCCGGATTTTGAAACCGGTACCCCAGTCTCTCCTGCAATTCATCCAATGACAGTGGCATAACCACACCTCAATTCTTTTGGTTCGATGACGGTTCGGAGGAAGCATTCTGTTCCGCAGCCGTTGCTTCCCGTTCCGCCTTTTTCCGTGCGGCATACGCCTGCGCGGACATGGCAATATCGTAAATGGCACCCGAATCAGCATAATCGATTGCCTGCCGGATGGCGTTCTTCCACGCTTTCGCGTTGGAGGAGCCATGTGCCTTGATGACCGGCTTGGAAATTCCGAGAATCGGAGAGCCGCCGTGCTCGGACGGATCGTAATCCTTTTTCATCGCGCTCAGCTGTTTTTTCATGGAAAGCGCCGCTACCTTGGTGATCGGAGAGCTGTAGAAAATTTCCTTCAGTCTGCCGAGCAGCAGTTTTCCGATTCCTTCCACGCCCTTGAGAAAAACGTTCCCCGTAAAGCCGTCGGCAACGATTACGTCGCAGCTGTTGAACGGAAGGATGCTGCTTTCGATGTTTCCGACGAAATTGATTTCCGGATTGTCCCGCAGCAGTCGGTATGCCGCCTGCTGGAGCGGGGTCCCCTTACATTCCTCGGCGCCGTTGTTCAACAGTCCCACGCGCGGCGATTCCAGACCGTACATTTTTGCCATATACGCGGAGCCGATGACGCCGAACTGCTCCAGGTTTTCTTCTGTTACCGTGACATTGGCGCCGGTATCCAAAAGCAATACCGGGTTCTGGAGCGGAATAACGGTTCCGATCCCGGCGCGCTGGATGCCTTTGACCTTGCGAACCACCAAAGTGGCTCCCGTGAAGAGCGCCCCGGTATTTCCCGTGCTGACGAACGCATCTCCGTGCCCTTCGGCAAGCATCCGCAGTCCGACGGTCATGGAAGAATCCTGCTTTCCGCGTACCACGCAGAGCGGGTCATCCTCCATGGTAATATACGTGTCCGTGTGAATGATATCCATGCGGCGGATGTCAAACTGATTCTCTTCGGCAACCCGTTCGATCTCTTTGCGGTCACCCACCAGAATAAAGGTCGCATTGAATTCCTGTGCCGCCTGAATCACACCTTTGACGGCTTCTTCGGGGCCTTTGTCGCCCCCCATAACATCAACTATAATTCTCATATTCTCATGTAATGCGTTTGCACGCAGGTATCAGTTTTTTTCGGTTTCCGGCTTCCGCAGAACCGCCGCGTCGCTCTGTGCAATGCGGTCGATTCCGTTCAGCGCCCGTTCCGCGAGTTTTTCGTTTTTGGCGGTTTTCCCGCCCTTGACGCGATAGCCAAGCGGTGCGACGATGCCGAAGTTTGCATTCATCGGAACAAAGCTTCCCGTTCCGCCCCGGCTGACGTATGCCGCCATGGCGCCGAGCACAGTCTCCTCCGGGAACAGGAGTGCGTCCTCTCCGAGCGCCTTCCGCGCGGCATTGATCCCGGCAAGAAGTCCGCTCCCGGCAGATTCCACGTATCCTTCCACGCCCGTCATCTGACCCGCAAAGAAAATCCGCGGGTCGGAAAGCAGTGCGTAGGTCGGCGACAGCTTTCCCGGAGAATTGAGGTAGGTATTGCGGTGCATCACGCCGTAGCGCAGAAACTCCGCGTTCTCCAGCCCCGGAATCATGCGGAACACCCGCCGCTGCTCCGGAAAGGTCAGATGCGTCTGAAAGCCGACCAGATTGTACATGGTTCCGGCAGTGTTTTCCTTCCGGAGCTGAACCACGGCATACGGTTCCCGTCCGGTGCGGGGATCCGGCAAACCGACCGGTTTGAGCGGTCCGTAGCAGAGCGTATCCGCTCCGCGGCGTGCCATGACCTCCACCGGCATGCATCCCTCGAACACCTTCAGATCCTTCTGACTTTCCCTGTCGAAGTCCTTGAGTTGTGCTTCCTCTGCCGTGAGAAGCGCTTCGTAAAAGGCACGGTATTCTTCCTCATTCATCGGGCAGTTGAGATAATCGTCCGGGTTCCCCTTGCCGTAGCGGGAAGCCGGATAGGCGATGTCCGTATTGACCGATGCGGCATCCACGATGGGCGCCGCCGCATCGAAAAACGAAAGTCCGCCGCAATCCAGTGTCTTTGTGATATATTCCGCCATGGGATCGGAGGTCAAAGGACCCGTGGCGATGACCGTAACGGTTTCCGGCTCGACGCCGGTGACCTCCTGCTCCACCACTTCGATTCCGGGGTGGTTGCGGATTTTTTCTGTAATATAAGCCGAAAAGAGGGTTCTGTCTACAGCAAGTGCAGAGCCTGCCGGAACTCTGGTGGCATCCGCCGCCTGCATGATGAGCGATCCCATGCGGCGCATTTCCTCTTTGAGCAGTCCTACGGCATTGGAAAGGCTGTCCGAACGCAGGGAGTTGGAACAGACCAGCTCCGCAAATCCCGGCGTATGATGTGCGGGGGTATATTTTTCCGGTTTCATTTCAAATAACCGGACGCGAACGCCCCGCCGGGCGATCTGCCATGCCGCCTCGCATCCCGCAAGTCCGGCACCGAGGACATGCACACACGGTTCTGTTTCTTTTTCGCTCATCATTCGCTGACCTCGTCGTCCGTTGCGTCGTCACGCTGTTCGCGGGAGTAGCCGCATTTCGGATCATGACAAACAAGGAGATGCTTTCCCTTTTTGCGGAAGAGCATTTTTCCGCACATGGGACACAATTCGTTGGTGGGCATATCCCAGGAAGAAAAATCGCATTCCGGATATTTTTCACAGCTGTAGAACACGGTGTGATTGCGTCCGTACTTGGTGATCAGCTTCGCCCCGCATTTGGGACAATTGACCCCCAGCTCCCGTACTTTTGCCTTGGTGAATTTGCATTCGGGATAGCGGCTGCAAGCGTAGAAGCTACCGAATTTTCCGTTCCGGAGCACCATATCCGCTCCGCATTTCTCGCACTTGAAGTCGGCAATCTCCGGTGCTTTTTTGTTCTCTTCCCCGCCGACGGGAGACTCCTCCGGTTCGGCTGCGGGTGCGGTCAGGGGTTTGGTATTTTTACAGGTCGGATAATTGGGGCATGCCGCGAACTTTCCGAAGCGCCCGTTGCGGACGATCATGCGGCTGCCGCATTTCTCGCAGATGAGATCGGTCTCCTCCGGAGGCACCTCAATGCTGTTCTTTCCGATGGTCTGCTCCGCTTTTTCCAGCTGAACGGAGAAATCGTCCCAGAACTTTTGCAGGACGTTGAGCATGGTATTTTCGCCGCTTTCGATCTCGTCCAGCTCGTGCTCCATTTCCGCCGTAAAGCGGTAGTCCACGATGGTGGAGAAGTTTTCCTCCATGAGACGGTTGGTGACCTCTCCGAGCGGCGTCGGGACAAACGCTTTGCCGTCCCGTTTGACATAATTGCGGGAAATGATGGTGCTGATGATGGAAGCGTAGGTACTGGGGCGTCCGATGTCCAGATCCTTGAGCATTTTAATCAGCGACGCATCGTTGTAGCGCACCGGCGGTTCGGTGAAATGCTGGGTGGGCACGGCATCGTCCGCGTCCATGGCTTCCCCTTCCTTCACCTCCGGCAGGCGGATGTCTTTGACTTCCTTAGGGTCATCCGCGTTTTCGGTCGTCTCCTCCTCGCTTTGCTCATATACCACCATGTATCCGGGGAAGCTGATTGTATAACCGCTCGTACGGAACAGATAGCCCGCAACCTCAAAATCAATGCTGATGGTATCCAGTACCGCAGACTCCATCTGGCTGGCGATGAAGCATTCCCAGATCATTTTATAAAGTCTGAACTGATCGGCGGAAAGCTGCTTGCGAATCTTCGTCGGCTCCAGCTCGACTCTTGCGGGGCGGATTGCTTCATGTGCGTCCTGCGCTCCCGCCTTGGATTTATAGGTTCTCGGCTTCTCGGGACGGTAAGTTTCCCCGTATTTCTGTGTGATAAAATCGCGTGCCGCGTCCTGTGCTTCGGCGGAAACGCGGACGGAATCGGTACGCATATAGGTAATCAGACCCTGTGTGCCGCCGAATTCCGTTCCGAGGTTGATACCTTCGTAAAGTTCCTGCGCCACCTTCATGGTGCGCTGAGACTGGAAGCCGAGCTTGCGGAACGCTTCCTGCTGCAGAGTGGAGGTGGTAAAGGGCGGTGCGGGGGTCTTGTGCCTGACCGCCTTGCGGACGTTGCTGACAATATATTGTTTCCCGTTGACCGCACCGACAATCCGCTCCGCTTCCTCCGCGGAACCGATGCGCACCTTTCCTTCGGTGGTTCCGAAAAAATGCACCGGGAACTTTTTTCCGTTCCCCGCGGAAAGCAGGGTTTCGATGGTCCAGTATTCCTCCGGCACAAAGTCCCGGATTTCCTGTTCCCGCTCCATGATGATCCGCGTTGCCACAGACTGCACCCGTCCGGCGCTGAGTCCGCTCTTGACATTCTTCCAGAGCAACGGACTGAGCTTATAACCGAGAATCCGGTCCAGAATCCGGCGGGTCTGCTGGGAATTGACCAGATTCATATCAATCTGCCGGGGCGCCTTGATTGCCGCACGGACAACATTTTTGGTGACCTCGTTAAAGCAGATACGCTGCGTTTTCTCCAACGGAATTCCGAGCGTCGCCGCCAGATGCCACGAAATGGCTTCGCCCTCACGGTCAGGGTCGGTTGCAAGAAAGATTTTGTTTGCGTTCTTTGCTTCCTTGCGGATCTCCCTGATGAGATCGCCCTTGCCGCGGATGTTGATATAATGCGCTTCAAAATTGTGGTCGATATCGACTCCCAGGGAGCTTTTCGGAAGGTCTCTGACATGCCCGAGACAGGCGATGACCTTATAGTTGGTCCCCAGATAGCCTTTGACGGTCAGTGCTTTGGAGGGAGACTCCATAATGACCAAATTGTTTGCCATGGTTGTTTTTTCCTTTCGTTTGGCATCTGTCATGCCCTGGTATAAAGTGCACCGGGAAGCTTGCGGATCAGCCCCAGAATCTCCAGCACCGTCAGAGCCGCAATGACATCCCCGAACGGGTAGCCGAGTTGACTCAGGCGATCCGCCGGAACGGATCCGTCCGCGGGGATTGCCGCAAGAATGGTTCTCTGGCAATCGGTGAGGGCATCCAGCACTTCATCCGCAGGCGGGTCTGTTTCTTCTGTTTCCTTTTCCGGCTCCGCTTCGTACGCGGAAGGTTGCTCCTGCGGTTTCGTCGGCGGCTCCCGGAGCGGTGCAACCGCTGCCGGGGTTCTCTCCGGACTCCGTTGTTGCTTCAAGGTCGCGTCTTTTTCTGCAGAAGGTTTTGCGGGCGTGGTTTCAATCACGCCAAGACGCTCAAGATAAGCAAGGTCGGCGTCCGGCACCGTGTCCGTTCCGGAAACGGCGCCCATGGAGATGGCTCCCGCGTAAACATACTGATACGGCCGCAAAATGTCGGCGGCACCGAGTGCCAGAACTGCGCCGTCGCGCAAAAGTCCGTTGGTTCCTTCCGCTCCTGCGCTTCCGACATTCGCCGGGAGTGCAAACACTTCTCTTCCCTGCAGAATTGCATCTTTTGCGGTGATCAGCGAACCGCTTCCGATTCCGGCTTCCACCACAAGTGTTCCCTGAGAAATGCCGCTGATCAAGCGGTTCCGTACCGGGAAATGGTAATTTGCGGGACGGGTGCCGGGCGGGTATTCGGACATCACCGCGCCCTCTCGGCAGACCGCTTCCATCAATCGGTCATGGTGGCGCGGATAAACCACATCGACACCGCATCCGAGTACCGCTACGGTATTGCCTCCCGCCGCCAGCGTTGCCGCAGCCGCGACACCGTCGATTCCGGCAGCAAGTCCGCTGACGGTCACTGCCCCGGCAAGCGCCAGTTCGTAGGATATTTTATACGCAGAGCGCAGTCCGTATGCGCTCATCCGCCGGGTACCGACCACGCCGATGCAAAGTCGGCGGTTGAAATCCGGGAGGGTTCCCCGATAATAGAGCAGTACCGGCGGAGAGGCGATTTCCCGCAACGCGTTCGGATACTGTTCGTCTCCGTAGCAAAGAATCCGGATTCCGTTGCGTTCGCAGGTCTCCAGAATTTCGGAGGCGTGTTTCAGACTCTTATCGCAGAGCGCACGGCGTGCACGGTCCGAAATGTCCGGAATCCGCTCCAGCTCTGCCGCATCCGCGTGAAAGAGGTCATATGGATTTTCATATTGGGAAATCAGGGAGCGGAAGCTCCTGCCGGCTGCGCCGAGTGCCTCGGACAGCCAGATCCAAAACAGAATATTCCCGTTCTTCATCTTCCGTACTCCTTTGCGGTTCTGTCCGCGGAATTTTATTGTCCGGATTCCTGCGGAGGAACGGTCGCCGGCGGCTTCATGAACTCCCACATCAGAATGGATGCCGCAACCGCCGCATTGAAGGACTCCGCCCTGCCGCTCATCGGGATCAGCACACTTCTGCCGCATGCCGCGGCAGTCTCCGGTCGGATGCCGTGTCCCTCATTGCCGATGACCACGCAATCTCCTGTCCGAACCGGGAAGCTTCCGAGCAGCTCCGCCTGCGGAAGCAATGCCGCCGCAAACACACGTCTGCCCGTCTCCTGCAACATCCGGATGGTTCCCTTGAAATCCTCTACGCGGTCAATCTTCTGATTGAAGAGCGTCCCCATGGAGGCTCTGACTGCGCGCGGGTGGTAAATGTCCGCGCAATCCGTGCTCAGGATCAACCGGTCAACACCGATTGCCGCCGCACTCCGGATAATGGCACCGATATTGGAGGGGTCGCGGACGGATTCCAAAAGGACAATGCTCTCCCCCGAAAGCTCCGAAAAATCGGCGCTATTATATATTGTAACAATTTTTTGAAATTTGTCAATATATTTTGCGATACTTATCGCTCCGTCCGGGGATTTTTCTTCCGACACCCGGTCGAAAATATCATCGGAAAGTGTCAGAATCCTTCCGATCTGTTTGTCGGCGTCTGTTCCGAAGTCATCGGTCAGCTCCTGCAGAATCCGCTCTCCGTCGGACTCCCGCAGAAAAACCGCCTGCAGTTCCAATCGGTTTTTGACCGCTTCCTTCAGCAGTTTGATCCCGTCAAAGCGGAAGGTGCGGCTCTTTTCCCGCTCCTTGCGGTCGGTCAGCTTACATAAAGCAACGATGTTCCGGTTCTGTCTGGAGCGGATGATTTCTCTTTCCGGCATACTTTTTTCCTTTCCCGTGCTTTGCCTATAATATGACAAAAGCCCGATGAATGAACATCAGGGCTTTCCCAATGCCACATCGGGTCTTTTATTTCAGAGTGCGGCCTTTGCCTTCTCTGCCAGTGTTGCGAACGCCGCCTTATCGGATACGGCAATCTCAGCAAGCATCTTGCGGTTCAGATCCACGCCGGCCTTCTTCAAGCCGTGCATGAACGTGGAATAGTTCATTCCGTTGACCTTCGCCTGTGCGGAAATTCTGGTGATCCAGAGAGAACGGAAATCTCTCTTCTTCATCTTTCTGCCGGCAAACGCATAGTTGCCGCTCTTCATGACGGCTTCTTTTGCCATCTTGAAATGCTTGGATTTTGCGCCCCAGTAGCCCTTGGCCGCCTTCAGGGTAGACTTTCTTCTCTTGCGCGTCATCATTGCGCCCTTTACTCTTGCCATTTTTCGGTTCCTCCGTTTCTCTTATTTCACCATGGATTTGATGTTCGACGCCATCTTGCCCTGCACCAGTGCGCTGGAACGCAGATGTCTCAGGCGCTTTGCGGGCTTGTTGCCCGTGTTGTGGCGGTGAGAGCTGTGGAACATTTTGACCTTACCATTGGCGGTAACGGAAAATCTCTTGGCTGACGCCTTATGTGTTTTGATCTTTCCCATTTTTCATAACTCCTTTTCTCTTGCCGGGGTTCTGCCGGCGATTCGTATTTTTGTCACGCGCAACAGCGGCGCACGGCGGAACTCACTTCGCTTTGACGGGGGAAATCACCATGCTCAGAAACCGTCCCTCCAGCGTCATGCTTTTATCGACGGCTCCGAGATCGGCACAGGCTGCCTGGAACTTCTCCATCAGCTCGCGCCCGATGCTCATATGACTCATTTCGCGTCCCTTGAACTTCATGACGACGCGCACCTTGTTTCCGGCTCCGAGAAAACGGCGGGCGTGCCCTACCTTGGTCTCAAAGTCGTGCGTGTCAATCCGGCAGGAAAGCTGAATCTCCTTGAGCTCAACGGTCTGCTGCTTCTTCTTCGCTTCCTTTTCACGCTTGTCGCGCTCAAAGCGGAATTTCCCATAGTCCATCACCTTGCACACCGGCGGTGTCGCCTGTGCAGACATCAGCACCAGATCCATTCCCTGGTCGTACGCAATCTCCAGTGCGCGTGCAGAGCTCATGATGCCGAGCGTCTCCCCGTTTGCACCGATCAGGCGGACTTCCTTCGCGTTGATTTCTTCATTGAGCAGGTTTTCCTTCTCTTTGTCTTTTGCGCTAATGGTCCAACACCTCCATAACAAAAAAATAACCGTACAAAGACATTCGTCTCCGCACGGCACCCTCCACCGTCCTTTGACGATGGCAAAAGTATCAACCCGTGCCGCCTGTGCGGTCAGGTGAGAGCGGAGGCTCTGCTTTGTTTTCGTTGCTATTATACTCCGGTTTCTTGGGTTTGTCAAGAGTTTTTTCGCTTTTTCCGGAATGTTTTTCTTAATTTTTTTCAAAAAGTCGTTTTTTGCCGGAGAAAAAGTGTTTTCCTCTTGTTTTTTTCAGGGAACCTATTGCATATTCCGGCAAAAAAGAATATAATATGGATAATTCTACTTTCCGGGAGGTCCTTGTCTTGAATGCTTCAGAGTGGCTCTCCGCGCTCCGCGCCCGGTCCTGCACGGTCGTCGGGATCGGCATTTCCAATCTTCCTCTGATCCGCCTTCTTGCAGGCGCCGGTGTTTCCGTTTCCGCACGGGACCGCAAGGACCGCGCCGCGCTGGGGAATGTTGCAAAAGAGCTGGAAGCGATGGGAGTGCGTCTGATTCTCGGAGAACGGTATCTGACCGGTCTGCAGGAAGCCGTCATTTTCCGCTCCCCCGGATTGCGTCCCGATCTTCCCGAATTTTCCGCCGCGGTGGCAAACGGCTCTGTTCTGACATCGGAAATGGAAGAGTTTCTGAAGCTGTCGCCTGCGACCGTAATCGGAATTACCGGAAGCGACGGCAAAACGACGACCACCACCGTCACCGCAAAAATTCTGGAGGAAGAATGCCGGAAAAGAGGGCGCGGGAAGGTCTTCATCGGAGGCAACATCGGTACTCCTCTGCTCTCCCGCGTTGCGGAAATGACGCCGGAGGATTTTGCGGTGACGGAGCTTTCCAGTTTTCAGCTTCAGACGGCTTCCGTCTCCCCGTCAATTGCGGCAATTACGAACATTTCGCCGAACCACTTGAACTGGCATACCGGTATGGAGGAATACATCGACGCCAAGGTCAACATTTACCGGCATCCGCAATGCCGCCGTCTGGTGACCAATGCGGAAAATTCCGTCACGCTGGCGCTTGCAACGGAAAGCGACAAGCCAGTTACGCTGTTTTCTTCCGTGAAGCAGCATTTTTCGGAGTTTCCCTCCGTAACAGGTCTTCATGCGGTATATGCACGGGGCGGAACGGTTTTTCTGTGGGATGGTACCGAAGAACATCCGATGCTGTCCGAGACGGAAATTCTCCTGCCCGGGCGGCACAACCTCGAAAATTACATGACCGCAATCGCTCTGACCGAGGGGCTTGTTTCCCCGGCTTCCGTCCGGCAGGTGGCGGCTTCCTTCCGCGGGGTTCCGCACCGATTGGAAAAGCTCCGGACGGTACGAGGAGTCACCTATTATAATAGCTCCATTGATTCCAGTCCAACCCGCACTGCCGCCGCCTTGCATGCGCTGAAGGAAAAACCGATCATCATTTGCGGTGGCTACGACAAAAATATCCCCTTTGCTCCCCTTGCCGAAGTGCTTGCGGAGCGTGCCAAGGCGGTCATTCTTACCGGCGCCACCGCAAAGAAAATCCGTACCGCGCTGGATGCCTGCCCGGCAGTACGGCAGGTCTCCCTTCCGGTTGCGGAAGCGAAGGATTTGCGGGAAGCGGTCTCGGTTGCGCAACAGCTTGCCGTACCCGGCGACACGGTTCTGCTCTCTCCCGCCTGTGCAAGTTTTGACGCGTTCCGGAACTTTGAAGAGCGTGGGGACTTTTTCCGGAAGCTGGTGGAAGAAATCCCGGAACAGCCCTTTGGAGAATGATACCGGAGGCGAGCCTCCGTTTCAGATATTTTCTTTGGTTATCCTTACGGATACATTCAAAAAGCAGGAATTCCATATTCAGAAAGGTGTTTGTTTATGAACAATCAGGATTCTTTTTTTCAAGCCCCGGCGGTGGTCAAAAACGCCGCGTACTTCCGCTCCCGCGCCCGCGCCGCGCTGAAGGGACGGTGGCCGATTGCCATTCTGGTTTCCATCCTTTGCACCCTGCTCTGCGGCAGTTTCTTTGACTGGATTTCCTCCCGCTATCAGATAAAAGCCCCTTCCACCAAGGAAGAAATAGAGGTGTTTACGGCAATGCTCCGGGACATCTATCAGAAGCTGAGGGACGGCTCCTTCCGGTCGGTCTTTATTGCATATCCCGCTTTGAAAATCGCTGCAGTCGCAACGCTCGTCATCTCCGGCATTTCGTCGCTGTGGTCGGTTCTGGTGTCACCGGTCATTACGGTCGGCTACCGGAAGTTCAATCTGAACCTGATTGACGGGAATGACCGCGATCTGACGGTTGCTTCCCTGTTCCGCTATTTTAACGGTTCCTATCTGAAATGCGTGGCGGTAGGACTTCTGAATACGCTGCTCTCCTGGGCTTGCGCACTTCCGGTCTGGATTGCTTCCGCTTTGGGAATTCTTTTGCTGATTCCTGCGGTGGCATCTCCCGTTCTCTGCTTTGCGCTGGCTTCCATTCTCTTCTGCATCGGCGGAATCGCCACCGTTTTTCTGTCATTCTGGGTTGCCTTCTCCTACCGGTTTTCCTATCTCATTCTGGCGGAATATCCGGAGATCGGTGCAGTGGACGCGATGCGGAACTCCCGCATTCTGATGAAGGGGAACAAATGGCGGCTGTTCTGCCTGGAATTCAGCTTTATCGGCTGGTATCTGCTTGCCGCCTGCTGTACCTGCGGTCTGGGCGTTCTGGTGGTAAACCCCTATTGCGAAGTTGCCGAGACCGAATTTTACAGCGATCTGACACGCCGGGATCAAGCCAAGGAAACGGAATTTCCGAGTCTTGACCCGAACGACTACAAGGATTTCATCTGACGGAGCATTCCATTCCCACAACGGGCACCAAAAGCGCTCCGTGCCGGAACGCGCTGTTCCTAAGGACGAGCCGTCCGGCTCAAAAAATAGTTTTCAAACAGTACGAAAGGTAGTTAAATCATGGTTTTCTCTGAAAAAATCCAGTCGCTTGCCAACGAGGCGGAGACTGCTCTGACGCCGCTCTTTGCACACATTGACGCGGTTGCATTTGAAAACACGCAGAAGGTGATGGATGCCTTCCGCGAGCACCGGGTCAGCGACTCGATGTTCCAATCCACCAGCGGATACGGCTATGACGACAACGGCCGCGACGTGCTGGACAAGATCTGGGCGCAGGTGATGGGTGCGGAATCCGCAATCGTCCGCCACAACATTGTCAGCGGAACGCAGGCGCTTTCCATCGGTCTGTTCGGTCTGCTCCGTCCGGGAGATGTGATGTATTCGATTGCCGGAAAGCCGTATGACACGCTGGAGGAGGTCATCGGCATCTCCGGTCACGAAGGAGACGGTTCCCTGCGGGATTTCGGCATCTCCTACGAGCAGACCGATCTGAACGAGGACGGCAGCTTCCGTTATGACGAGATCGGGGACAAGCTCCGCCGCATCGGAAACGTCAAGGTGGTGTTTATTCAGCGTTCCAAGGGATACCTGAACCGCAAAACGCTGAGCGTGACGGAGATCGGCGATGTGATCCGCTTTGTGAAGTCCATCCGCCCGGAGGTCTATACGGTGGTGGACAACTGCTACGGTGAATTTACCGAGGTCTGTGAGCCGTGTGCAGTGGGAGCCGATCTTGCAATCGGTTCTCTGATCAAAAATCCCGGCGGCGGCATGGCGGAATCCGGCGGTTATCTGGCGGGTAGTAAGCGTGCCGTGGAGCTTGCCGGATATCGTCTGACCTCGGTCGGCATCGGTGCGGAAGCCGGTGCTACGCTGGGGCAGAACAAATCCCTTTACAAGGGCTTGTTTTATGCGCCGCACACCACTGCGGAGGCGCTGAAAACCGCGCATCTTGCCGCGTACATCTTTGAAAAGCTGGGATACCCGGTGGAGCCGCGCTGGAACGAGGAGCGTCACGATATTATTCAGACGGTCATCATGGGAAATGAAGAAGGTCTTTGCGCGTTCTGCCGCGGCATTCAGCAGGGCTCTCCGGTGGATGCCTTTGTGGTTCCGGTTCCGTGGGCAATGCCGGGATATGCGGATCGTGTCATCATGGCTGCCGGTGCTTTCACGCAGGGCAGCTCCATTGAACTTTCGGCGGACGGTCCCCTGCGTCCTCCCTATACGGCGTATTTCCAGGGCGGTCTGACATATGAAAGCGGAAAGATCGGTATTTTGCACGCCGCGCAGAGCGTGATGGAAAGCAAATAACCATCGGGGGGCGGCGTGCCGCCCCCTCCTCTCTCTGTCTTGGTCGGTCTGTAAAAAGAACGGACACCCGCGAAGGTGCAAAACGTTTCCGGCGGACGGCAGACGGCTGTCCGTCGGTGCAGGTATTTCTGCCGGTTCCGTGCGCGGAAGCTGTCGATGAAAAAGGGCTTTCCGCCTGTTACATTTTTTAAAAAGCCCTATACAAAAGGGCTTTTTTATGTTATAATAAATGATAGTGGAAGAAATGATTTTATCAGACGAAAAAGTATTCAGGCACGAAAGGATCAAGGCGTGCCGGATGTTCCGTGCGGTCTCGCCGATTCCGCCGCGAAGCATCTTATCAAAACCGAAAGGACACCATCCGATCATGGAAAAGCAAAAATTCCGTACATCCACACCCGCAGGCTCCCGTCGTGAAGGGGGCAACCATCAAAAATCCGAAAAGCATTCTCCGGCAGCAGAAGGTCGCTCCCGCAGGTTCTCCGGAGGCAACAGCTCCTTCTCTTCCCGCCCGTCGGATTTCTCCGACATGCGGGAAACAACATCCGGCGCGTCGGAAGGGATTCATGGCGCTTATGAAAACGGGGCTGTCATCGGCAGAAACGCGGTGCGGGAGCTTTTGAAATCCGGTCGGGACGTGGACAAGCTGTTGGTACAGCGCGGAGAGCATACCGGCTCTCTTGCAGTATTGGTGGCGGAAGCGACGGAGCGCGGAATTCCGGTGATTGAGACGGAAAAAGCAAAGCTGGATGCCGTGGCAGGGTACGCACCGCATCAGGGAGTGATTGCCTATGCCGCCGAAAAGGAATATTCGACGGTGGAGGATCTGCTCCGGATTGCCGAAGAACGGCAGGAAGCGCCGCTGCTTGTCATCTGTGACGGAATTACCGATCCTTACAATCTGGGCGCGGTCATCCGCTGTGCCGAATGCTGCGGCGCGCACGGGGTCATCATTCCGAAGCGGCGTGCCGTCGGTTTGACGCCGCTGGTCACGAAGGCATCTGCCGGTGCAATGGAACACATGGCAATTGCCAAGGTCTCCAATATTGCCTCGACGGTGGAAGCGCTGAAAAAACGCGGTATCTGGGTCTATGCCGCCGAAGCGGGCGGCGTTTCGGTCTATGACACCGATTTTTCCGGTCCCTGTGCCATCGTTCTCGGAAGCGAGGGAAACGGCGTTTCTCAGATTGTCAGAAACACCTGTGATGCGGTGGTTTCCATTCCGATGTACGGGAAGGTCAATTCCTTTAATGTTTCTGCCGCCGCCGCCATTCTGCTTGCCGCCGCAGCGCACAGCCATCACAGCAACGAATAAAATTGCGGAAATCTTCGGATTTCCGGAAAGGAGTACCGAATGAAAGACGAAAAGCCGCGTTCCGAAAAAGCCTCCGCCACGACTTCCAAAAAAGCCGGTGCAGCCGATTCAGCCGCCGAAAAGCGGAAAAGCACGTCGGCAAAATCCGCTCCGACACGCGGTGGGATTTCCCTGCCCCGTTCCGTGGTGACCTCCGGTCGGAAAACCGCTGTGCAGAAGTCCCCTGCTGTCCGGGATATTTTCCCGGAAGAAGCCGGGATGGATGAGGTTTTGGAGGATCCGGGTCCGGAGTCGGAGGCTGTTCCTTCTCCCGTTCCGGAGGAAGTGTCGGAAATGCCACGGGAAAATCCGGACAATACGCAAACCGCCCGGAAAGCAAACACGATTTTCCGCCGGATCAAGGAACGGCGGGAGCGTCAGGAAGAAGAGCGCCTTTCCGCCATGGAGTTGGTCTGCAAACGCTCCGGGATGACGGAGGACGATGTGGAAATGCTCTTTGAACTGGGCTACGAATACGAGCTTGGAAAAATCGTCGGCTATGACAATATCCGTCGGCTCAAATGCGACCGGTTGCGCCGGTTCGGAAAGATGACGGACGACACCGGTTCCGTCTCCTTCGGATACCGCGGAGAGGAATATCTTGGCTCCGACAGCAAACAGCGGATTCTGACCGCCTTTGCAAGAGATCGGAAGGCTCTGATTCTTCGCGCCGTGCTGACTTCCCTGATTTCCCTGCTCCTCTTTTTCCTCGGTATGCCGGCTGGTCACGGAATGACGGCGCTCCTCCCTCTCGCGGAGCACCCCTGGCTTCTGTTTGCATTTTCCGTCGGTCTGCTTGCCGCCGCAGCGGCGCTCTCCTGGCGTCAGCTGTTCGCCGGGCTGTCGGATCTGCTGCGCTTTCAGCCGACCCCTTACACCGTTCCCGCGGTGCTATTGCTGCTTGTTTTTCCCTATGAAATCCTCACCGCCGTTTTCGGAGTTCCCGCTGTTTCCTTTTGTTTTCCGTCTGCCGCCGCCCTGCTTCTTCTGGCGTTTTGCGACATTCTCCGGTATACGTCCGAGCTGCGCTCCTTCCGGATCTTCTCCGCAGAGGGCAGAAAGTTTGTTCTGGATGAGACCGAGCCGCGCAAAAGAAAACTCCGCCAAGGAAACCGTCTTGTCCGGATTCTGAACGACGATATCGGAGAAAGATTTTACCGCGTCCGGACAGCGGGACAGAGCACCGGGTTCTTCCGGCGCTGTAACCGGATCTTTGCCGCGTCGGCACAATGGAATATTCTGCTTCTGACCTCCTTCGGACTTTCTCTGACCGCCGGTTTTATTGCCGCCTTTTCCTCCGGCAGTTTCTTCACCGCCGCGGAAGCACTGATTTCGGTCTTCCTGCTTTCCTTGCCAATTCACGGTATTTTCTGCTTTTTCTACCCTATGTGTTATTCCAACCTGCTGCTCTCACGCTATAACTGCACGCTTGCCGGTCGCGGCGCGGAAGAGGAATATGCGGAAGAAAAAAACGTTATTTTTGATGACAGCGATCTCTTCTGCGTCACAAAGTACACCGAAACCGCGCTTGCCGGAAACGATGATCTGAAAAACGATGCAAAGCTTGCAAAAATTCTCTTCCGGAAGCTGGGAGGAACGATTGCTCAGGTCGGAGAACCCGCACCGAAGGCTCCCGATCCGCCGGTCAAAGTTCTCCGCATTGAGGACAGCGGAATTGAAGCCGTTGCGGACAACCGCTACCACCTTCTTGCCGGCAGTGAAGCCTTTCTGAAAAAATCCGGTATTCCCGTTCCGACGGAAAGCGCGGATGTTGCTCTGGAAAGAAATGTCGGCTCCGCTCCGCTCTATGTGGCAATCGGCGGTATTCTGAAGCTGAAATATGAGATTCAATACGGGTTCACGCCGAATTCCGAGCAACTGATCCGTTCTCTTTCCGACGATATGACTTCAGTGGGCATTCACAGCTACAATCCCAATCTGAATGATGCGTTTCTTTCCGCACTTTGCCGCGACACCGGAATGCAGATCCGGATTTGCAAACCCGGCAGATATGAGACGGACAGCGTTGTAGAGCTTTCCGATACCGGTGCGGTCGCGCTCGGTGCCCGCGCAGATCTGGTCTATCCGATCTGCGCCGCGCGGGAAATCTGCCGGATCGACCGCCTCGGCTGGTATCTCCGTCTTGCCTCTCTTTCGGTCGGTACGATTGCGGCAACGGTCTTCCTGCTTCTGGGACATGCGGACTGGATCAACGGCTATACCATTGCCGCATATCAGGCGTTCTGGCTTCTTCCTGCCGCAATTGCCTCTCACCTCCGGATCAACCGTCGCACGCTCCACATCCGAAAGCAATAAAAAAGTCAACGGCGTACCGCCGAAGAAAGGTCATTATGAAACAAAAATTCCAGAACCGCCCGAACAGTACCATCCTGAAATCCGTCTCCAAGCCCGGTCGCTATTCCGGTGGCGAATACGGTCAGATCCTGAAAAACAAAGCCGATGTCAAAGCACGGTTTGCGTTCTGCTTTCCGGACACCTATGAAATCGGCATGTCCAATCTCGGCATCCGGATCCTTTATGGTGCGCTCAACCGCCATCCCGACATCTGGTGTGAGCGGGTATATGATCCGTGGGTGGACATGCAGGAACAGATGCGGGCACAGAACCTGCCGCTGACCGCCCTGGAGAGCGGCGATCCGCTGGGGGAATTCGATTTTGTCGGATTTACGCTCCAATACGAAATGAGCTACACCAACGTGCTCAACATGCTGGAGCTTGCCGGAATTCCCCTGCGCGCCTCCGACCGGGGAGAGGATGTGCCGCTGGTCATCGGCGGCGGTCCCTGCTCTTACAATCCGGAACCGGTTGCGGATTTTTTTGATCTGTTCAACATCGGCGAAGGGGAGGAACTGCTCCCCTCCATTGTAAGGCTCTACATCCGGATGAAAGAGGACGGTAGCTACACGCGCCAAGGCTTCCTTCACGAGGCGGCAAAAACCATTCCCGGTGTCTATGTTCCCTCCCTTTACCGGGTGACGTATCACGACGACGGCACCGTGGAAGCCTACACGCCGGTCTATGACGATATTCCCGTGAAAGTGCAGAAGCAGATCATCCGGGACATGGACACGGCATATTTCCCGGATCGGGTGGTCATGCCCTACATCGAAACCGTACACGACCGTATTATGCTGGAGGTCTACCGCGGCTGTATCCGCGGATGCCGTTTCTGTCAGGCGGGAATGATTTACCGCCCGGTCAGAGAAAAGACCTCGGACGTGCTCAACCGGCAGGCAAGGCTTTTGTACGACAGCACCGGATATGAAGAAATGTCCCTTTCCTCCCTCTCCATCAGTGACTACACGGAGCTGGAGCCGCTTTGCGACAAGCTCCTGTCCTGGACGGACGACCATATGGTCAGTCTTTCCCTTCCCTCCCTGCGGGTGGACAGCTTCAACCGGGAGCTGATGAACCGGATTGATTCCGTTCGCTCCTCCTCTCTGACCTTTGCTCCGGAGGCGGGCACGCAGCGTCTGCGGGATGTCATCAACAAAAATGTGCGGGAGGAAGATGTCCTTCGCGCAGTCAATGTCGCGTTTGACGCGAAAAAGAGCGCGGTCAAGCTCTATTTTATGAACGGACTGCCGACGGAAACGCCGGAGGACATTGAAGGAATTGCCAGGCTGGCAGATCGGGTGGTGGACGCCTACTATCAGAATCCAAACCGCGGTCGCGGTCGGGGGGTTCAGGTAACGGTCAGCGTCTCCTGCTTTATTCCGAAGCCCTTCACCGCCTTCCAGTGGGAAGCGCAGGACACAATGGAAACGCTGGCGGAAAAGCAGGAATATCTCAAATCCAAAATTACAAACCGCCATGTCCGTTATCAGCATCACGATGCGAAGGTTTCCCGGATTGAGGCGGTACTTGCACGCGGTGACCGGAAGCTTTCCGCCGCCCTGGAGCTTGCCTGTCGGGAAGGCTTCTGCTTTGACGCATGGGACGAATATTTTGACTATGACAAATGGCTCTCGGTCTTTGCGCGGACGGGCATCGATCCTGCCTTTTATGCCAACCGCCGTTTCGGGCTGGACGAAGTGCTCCCATGGGATGTGATCGACTGCGGTGTCACCAAAGAATTTTTCCTGCGGGAGCGTGAAAAAGCGTATGCTTCCACCACCACGCCAAATTGTCGGGAAAAATGCTCCGGCTGTGGCGCCAACCGGCTGGGCGGTGTACGGGCGGTCTGCCCCGGCTGTCAGGGAGGCGGCGATACGGTCGTTGAACCGCTTCCGGCGGATGCCGATCCCGCAACGCTCTGGAAGCCCCTGAATCCCTTTAAAACAGTCCGTATCCGCTTTTCCAAGGTCGGAAATCTGCAATACATCTCCCACCTGGACCTGCAGCGGACGTTTGCCAGAGTTCTGGTTCGCGCCGGAATTCCCATGTGGTACACGGAGGGCTTCAATCCGCACGCCAAGGTGACGTTCGGTCTGCCGCTCCCGGTCGGGACGGAAAGCGAATGCGAATTCATTGATCTGCGTGTATGCCGCGACATTTCCGGAGCGGAGGTACGGGAGCGGCTCAACCGGGCTTTGACCGCAGAAATGCAGGTGCTGGACGCGTATGAACCGAAAACCAAGTTTCAGGAAATCGGCTGGGCGGCATATGAAATGGAAATCCGCTCTGCCGGGATTGGCGAAGATTCCGCGGAAATTCTGCAACGGCTTTACACGACAGCTCCCCTGGTGATGACAAAAAAGTCCAAATCCGGGGAAAAGGAAGTGGATCTGATTCCGATGATCCGTCAGGTAGAAGTCACCTCTCCCGAAGCGGGGGTATTGCGCATTCATGCCGTTCTTGCCGCGGGAAATACGGAGCATCTGAACCCGGAGTTGTTGATTCGTGCCGCCAAGGAGCATCTTCCGATTCTTTGCGGAAACCCCGCAGAAGAGTCCTATCGGATTTTGCGCACCGAGGTTTACTGTGCCGACGGTGTGACGGTGTTCCGCTGATTTTCATAATACACCCGCGTATTTTTCGTGCGGAGATGACAAGCAGGGCTGTTATAAAAACATTGGTTTTTAACAGCCCTGCTTTTGTATTGCAAAAACAGGCTATGTAAAATCCCGCCGGGGGGGATTGTGCGGATTTCTTAGGACGGGCGGGTTTCGTGGAATGTTGGGAAAGGACATCAAGGATTGCCGTTCCGGTGGTTCGGATTCCGTATCACAGATGGAAACAAAAATCCAACGTCGGAAATTCCGCCGGAATGATTGTCCGGGTTCCTTAGAAGCGGGCGGGTTGACCCCGCCCCTACGAGATAGAAGAGATTTTTTGTTTGATGGAAGCCGGAAATGGAATGAAAAAATAGGATTTTTTGCCCGGCGGAAACCGGTAAGAAAATGAAAAATAACCGCAATGAAAAACGTTTTTTCCGGCATTGCACAAGCGTTCCGATTTTCTCCTACCTCGGTAGGATGCAGGCACAACCTGCGCAGGGTCTGCCCGCCCGTTCATGTGAAAAGCGCCCGCAGACCTTTTGATTCGGTCTGCGGGCGCGCTTTCATTCTATTTTGTGGGTCGGTTTGTATTTTATTCGATCGGCGTTGCCGGATACGCGCTTTTATCGTAGGCGTAATAGTTTTCCAGCCGTTTGTTATACGCATCCAGATCCGCGTCCGTCATGAGGACGATGGAAAGCGAATGCTCTGCCGGGTGGGGGCAAACGTCGAAGTGGTACCAGCGGGGAGTAGATTCCGTTCCGACGTTGACCATCGTCCAATAGTGCGTGGTCTCCCGTGCGCCGGGGGTGCGCTGTACGGTCAGGTAAGGAATGCCGAGACGCTCAAAAAATGCGCGTGTCACCGCATAGTAAGTAAAACAGTCTCCCTCCCCTTCGGTCAGTCCGCGCCACGCTTCTCCCAGCCAGTCGCTCTTATCCGAATCGGAAACGTAGGTCATCATCTGCTTGATGTGCCAGTACAGGATTTCACAAATGTCTTCTGTTTTCTCTCCCGAAAGTCCCCATCCGGAAATTTTCGGATCGACCGCCATCCAAAGCTCCTCTTCGCTGACCCGGCTCCGGGAGCGGACAGTGACGGTTGCGCGTTTTTCCGTCCGGTTGCCGGCGCGGTCGGTTGCGATGTAAATGACGGTATAGACACCGGGCGTGTTCGGGTCTACCCCGCTGCTGTCAACCTCGAAGGAAATCTCCCCGTCGCTGTCGTCGTATGCCGTGACTCCCGTCCGGTAGGAAATTCCTTCCCCCGCCAGAATCTCGATGTCCTTCACTCCGGTCAGCGCCGGCGGGGTAGTATCCGCCGTGCTCCGGCAGGCGGTCATTCCTCCGGTCAGCAGGAGCGCCGCAAGCAGGATTGCGGCACTGCGACAGAGGTATTTCGTTTTTTTCTGCAAAAAGCAAGTCTTTCTTTTCATGTTTTCTGTTCTGTTTCCGGGTTATCCCTTTGCCACAGGGAGGTATTTATAAATCTGTCCCGCCGCAGGGGTTCCTCCGAACAGCTCCGAAACCGTGACGACCTCAAAGCCGGCATCCCAGAGGCGCTTGAGAATGACCTTCACTGCGTCATAGGTACTCTCGTAAATATCATGCATCAGAATGATGTCGCCCTCTTCCACCTTGGACATCACGTTTTCGACAATGGTGTTGACCTTCCCGGCACAGACCTCGTCGCTGTCTCCTTTTTGGTACTTATACATCCAGTCCTCCGAATCCACGCTCCAGAGGATGGAGGCATACCCGCATTCCGCCGCGCGGGACTCTGTGATCCTGCCGCCGACGGGACGCATGAGGCGCACCTTTTGTCCCGGAAGCGCGTCGCGGATTGCCGCTTCCGTGTTTGACAGCTCCTGCCGGAACGTCTCCTCCGAGCATTTGTCGTAATAAACGGAATGGGTATAGCCATGGATGGCGATCTCGTTCCCCGCCTCCGCAGCGTGAAGAAGTCCTTTTTTTCCGTTGTATTCCCCGCCGTCCACGCGGTTTCCGATGACGAAGAAGGTGGCGTGCCAGCCGTATTTGGTCAGTTCATCCACAATCTGTGTGGTCCGGATATTGTGCGGACCGTCGTCAAAGGTCAATGCGACCCGTTTGCGGGTCGGTGTTGGGGTCGGGGGCTGTTCGGTCTGCTGCGGTTCCGGCTTTGTGCCGGTCGGTTCCCCCCGGGTGGATTGGCGTTCTCCCTCCGCAATGCAGGAAACAGCGGAAAGAAGCACGCACAGCAACAGCAAAAATGCAATGCATCGGGTAACGATTTTTTGGCGCAAGATTGTTCTCCTCTCTTCTCTTTGCACAGGCAACGTGCCGTGCGGTTCAGGATTTCATCAGTTCAACCAGAACCTCTACCATCTTTTTCATGGAAGCCACCGGAATGAATTCCCGGACGCCGTGGAAATTGGCGCCGCCCGTGCAGAGGTTCGGGCACGGAAGTCCCATGTAGGAAAGGCGCGCTCCGTCCGTTCCGCCGCGGATCGGCAGAACCGTCGGCTCCACGCCGACCTTCCGCATGGCGTTCTTCGCGTTTTCGATCAGCTCCATGTGCGGCAGAATCTTTTCCTTCATGTTGTAGTAGCTGTCCCGCAGTTCCAGTACAAAGCTGCCCTCGCCCCATTCGGCGTTGAGGTACGAAACAAGGCGGGCAAGGAACTGCTTACGCTTTTCAAAGCTTTCGCGGTCATGATCCCGGATAATCAGGCAGACCGTTGCGGTGGTCTCGTCGCCCTCAAAGGAATTGACATGGTAGAAGCCCTCATAGCCCTCGGTATGTGCGGGCGCTTCTGCGGGCGGGAGCATGGACAGGAATCCGGAAGCCATCAGGATGGCGTTCTTCATCCGGTTCTTTGCGCTTCCGGGATGGATATTGACACCGTGCACGGTCAGTTTTGCCGCGGCGGCGTTGAAATTCTCATATTCCAACTCCCCCAACTCTCCGCCGTCCACGGTATATGCCGCGGCAGCGCCGAAACCGGCAACGTCAAAATGGTCGGCTCCGCATCCGATTTCCTCGTCCGGGGTAAATCCGACGCAGACGGTTCCGTGCGGAATCTCCGGATGTTCCGCCAGAAATGCAACGGCGCTGACGATCTCTGCGATGCCTGCTTTGTCGTCGGCTCCGAGGAGCGTGCTCCCGTCGGTGACGATCAGCTCCTCCCCGACATAGCGCTCCAGCATCTCATACACGGCGGGATCCATAAAAACGCCGTTGCCAAGCTCCAGCGTACCGCCTGTATAGCGGACGATCCGCGGCTTGACATCCGCTCCCGGTGCGTCCGGGGAGGTATCCATATGGGAAATGAAGCCCAGTCCCGGCTTGTCCTCCTGTCCCTTGGTTGCGGGAAGAACCGCATAAACATATCCGTATTGATCCATCCGGACGTTCTTCAGTCCGATCTCCGTCAGCTCCCGCACCAGCCGCTCGCCCAGCACCTTCTGTTTTGCGGTGCTGGGGACGGTGTCGGAATGCTCGTCGGACTGGGTGTCCATACGGACATAGTTCAGAAAACGTTCAATGACATCCATGGGGTTCTTCCTTTCAGAATGCCCAGTTTCCGTTTCGGAAAATGGGAACGCGCTTGCCGTCACGGGTGACGGCGGTGACGGAAAGATCCTCGGTTCCGATCATGAAATCCACATGGATCATGGATTCGTTGATTCCCTTCCCGTAGCACTCCTGCACGGTGTATTTCTCATAGTCCTTGAGCACATTGGTAAAGCCGTGACCGAGTGCCAGATGGCAGGCGGCGTTCTCGTCAAACAGGGTATTGTAGAACAGAAGTCCGGAGTTGCGGATGGGGCTGTCGTACGGCACCAATGCGCACTCGCCGAGATATGCCGCTCCCTCGTCCATGGAAATCATCTTCTTCAGCAGTTCCTCGTTCTTTTCCGCGTGCACCTCGACCGCCTTTCCGTTTTCAAAGCGGACGGAGAAGTTTTCGATCAGTTCTCCGCGGTAAGACAGGGGCTTGGAGGCGTAGACGATTCCCTCGGCAACGCCCTTCTTCGGGGAAATAAAGACTTCCTCGGAAGGAATGTTCGGGTTATAGACAATTCCGCTTCCCTGCGCCGCTTCGGCTCCGCCCATGAAGAGTGCGTCCTCGATCATTCCGACGCGGAAGTCGGTTCCGTTGGCGGATTTATATTCCAGCGTCTCGATGCCGAGGCCGTTGAGGTATGCGCAACGCTCGGAAAGGTCCTTGTTGTGCGCTTCCCATGCGGCAATCGGATCCCCGGTGGCGCGGGAGGTATAGAGAATTGCCTCCCAAAGCTTCTCGATGGCGCGGGATCTGGTCTCCCCGGGGAATACCTTCTTTGCCCATGCGGCGCCGGGTACTGCGGCAATGCACCACTGGTATTTGTTTTCCATGGCGTCGCGGTAAGGCTTAATAATCGGATACCGCGCCTGGGACGCCTTGGAAACCTTCTCCTGATTGATGCCCTTGAGGCCGTCCGGATCGTCGGATTCCAGATAAATCATGACGGGAAGGGTCTCGGCACGGTGCTTCAGTTTTTCCACCTCCCAGTTTTCCATCTTGGAAAGGGTGGTCTGCGTGCAGTATTTATAGGTAACCTTGGTCATCGGCTGATATTCCCACTCCACGCGCACCTGTCTTGCGCCGCAGTGATAGCACTCCTCTGCCACCATCCGGACAAACTCCGGCTGATCCAAAGAGGCGCGGATGATGACATCCTGTCCTTTTTTTACGCTTCCGCCCATGGAAGCGATCAGCTTTGCATAATTTCTCAGCACTGTTTTTTTCATTATTCTTTCCTCCGTTCCGTATCAAATAGCAATTGATCTTCTTCAATTGTCTATTATTATACACGTCCTTCCCGCCTTTGTCAATCGCTCCCCGGATTTTGCAAAAAAGAAAATTTGCGAAAAATGCGAAAAAAAGGCTTGACAGGATGCTTTTGACATGGTATAATGACATCGGAATTAAAAATCGAATATTTTGGTAAAACTATCGTGAGGTAGTGGCACAAAGCTATAGGGGCTTTTTTGAAAGTCAGCCAGTTGCAAGAGTATGATTCTGTTGCAACTGGCTTTTTTTGTGCATAAAGGGGGTGATGCGGTGAATTGCGAGGAGCTGAAAAGCAGGCATGACGAGCTTGTCCGGGATGCGGTCGCTTCCGACGTTCCCCCGGTGGAGTTATGTTACCGTGCGGTTTACGGTTGTTCCTCCGGTCTTCCGGTCGCTTACCGTACCTTCCCCGTCATCAACAGTCTTGTTGCGGGGCGTCTGACCCCTTCGGAATACGCATTTGCCGCTTCCCGGAGCGAAACCGGCATCCGGCTGGCTTATCTCTCTATCCGAAAGGCGCTCCGGCATCTGCACCGGTTTGACCGTGCGGGCAGAGAACCGAGATTTCTCGCGGTTTCCTGTCCGGTATCTCTGCTCTGTCGGGAGGATCTTTATGATCGGGTCAAGCGGTTGCTTGCAGAGGAAAAAACGGAGAACCCGTCCCGGCTTTGTCTGGAGTTTTCGCAGGCAATCCTTTCGGAAACGTCGCCGCAGGTGCGAAAATCGGTTCTTGATCTGAAGCTTTTACATGTCCGCACCCTGATGCGCGGAGCCGCCGCAGGAGACTGCCCCACGTCCCGGCTTTCGGAAATTCCGGTGGATGCGGTTCTGCTGGCTCCGGAAATCACCGCTCTGACCAACGACCGGAACAAACCGCAACTGGTTCCCTCACTGGTGCAGTATCTGAAAAGCATGTATACCGAGGTGCTGGCAGAGGGGGTTGTTGATGACGAGCAAATCCGCTCACTGAGCCGTCTGGACTGTGCCGGGTACACCCCCGCGGCATCCTATTGCGGTAGCAATCCCCATACAGACGCTCTTCTTTCCCCGGAGGAAGCCCTCTCGCAGAAAGGAGCAGAAACGGAATGAAACGTGAAATTGAAACCCGGAGCGGGCTCCGGCGAACCGCCGGTGAAATCCGTTCCTACCGCAGAATCATGCGGGTGGCTCCCATCGCGCTTGCCTGCATTTCGCTCGGTCTGATTCTGACCTTCATTATTTCGGTGCTCTACAGCCGCTACGGAAGCTTTACCGTTTCCGTCCGGAAATTTCAGAATCAGGAGTGGGCGCTTTCCCTCTCGCAGACGCCGGACTTCAAGGATCCCATTTCCCGGCTGAACTGCAACGCATCAAAGGACATTACCAACATTTCGGCGGCGGATCTTCCGGACAATCTCAACAGTCTTTACGGGGAGCACAGCGGAAGAAACTACCTTGCCTACACCTTCTTCTGCAAAAACACCGGCACCAAGGTCTTGGACTATGAATACGAGGTACAGATCAAAAACGCCTCGCAGGGGGTGGAGCAAGCCATCCGCGTCCGGGTCTATGAAAACCTGATGCAGACCGAGGAGCGCTCCGGAAACGGAAAAACCGAAACGGTGGATGTCTCCGAAAATGCCTATACCGACTACGCATGGCCCTCCAAAAGCGGCTCTCCGGAGCCGGGCACCGTTCCCTTTCTCTCCTCCGTAATCGTCTGCCGGAACAACGTCCTGCAATTGGAGCCAGGCGGGATGACAAAGTTTACGGTGGTAATCTGGCTGGAGGGAGACGATCCGGAATGTCTGGACGACATTCTGGGCGGAGAGTTCAAGATTGATATGTATCTGTCCGTTCTGACCGGCGAGGAGCCGTAATTTTCCGTATATATCGCCTGCGTCCGGCGTTATATAAAATATTTTTTATCAAAAAAACAAAAGGAGAAAAAACGATGAAAAAGTTACTTCCCGCACTTTGCCTCCTGCTCGTCTCCGCGATGCTTCTGGGCACCTCCACCTATGCGTGGTTCTCGATGAACACGACGGTTACGGCAACCGGCATGCAGGTTCAGGCATCTGTCCCGACCAGCCTTGTTATCAAAAAGACCACCGCTGCCGACACGGCCTGGAGCAATACGGTGACCCTGACCACTCCCGCAAACAACAAGCTGAGTCCCTGCACCCCCAAGGCAAAAGCCGCCAACACGGCGGACGCACTGTCCGCGTTCTACAAGCTGACCACCACAGGTCAGGCTACACTGAATGATGCAAACAGTGCCGGCTCCGCTGACATCACGACCAATGCAAATCCCGCAACAGATACCACAAATTTTGAATCGGCAGGTGCGATAACCGAATCCGGAATCGTGGGTTATGTCATCAAAGATTCCTTTGATCTGAAAATGGCATCCAGCGCAGATTCCGCATCCACCAACATCAAGCTTTCCTCCATCACCATCACCAACGGGGACGAGAACTGGGTCAATGTTTACAAGGCGCTCCGGATTGTCTTCGAGGTAACCTATGAAGGCACCACTACGTATAAGGTTGTGGATGTCGGGGCTACGACACCTGTCGGAAACACCATTACCATTTCCGACACTTCCACCTTCGTAACGCTGACCGAATATGAAAAGGTTTGCACCGTAAAGATGTATGTATGGTATGAGGGCACCGATGAGGACTGCTTCACCAACAATGCACTGACCGCGGACGAGCTGACCATCAATCTGACCTTTACAAAATAATTGTTCTCTCGCAAACATACGCTTCTTTCTATCTCTCCACTCCGGAAGCTGCGCGCTTATGCAGCTTCCGGAGGCTGAAACGGACGCAACTTTCCTTTTCTGACTGCTTTGCCGTTTGCTTCTCCGCTTTGGACAGCTGACAACCCGGTATCGTCTTTTTTGCAACATACCGGGTTGTGCTTTCTATACAAAATTCATTTCTCTGTTATTGCAATTTAACGATTTTTTTAAAAAATATATCTTTCTGTTGAAAAACAATTTCCTTTCTGATAAAATAATGTTAATATGGGGGAAGTTTATCAATTTTGACTTCCGAGAAAGGAACCTATAAAAAATGAAAACAAAAACCATCAAAACGCTGAAAATTATCGGCAACGTTCTGCTTTGGCTCTTTGTCGCCTTCGCCATCCTGATGACGGTGTTTGCCCTGGCGGCGCAATCCAGCTCGACCGGCGTCCCGACGCTGGGCGGAAAAATGTTTCTGACGGTGCAGTCGCCTTCCATGGAACCTGCCTTTTCCACGGGTGATCTGATTCTCGGTCAGGAACTTTCCGCCGAGGAAAAAGCCGGGCTTAAGGTAGGAGACGTCATTACTTACCGCACCGATCTCAACGGAGACGGAAAGGCAGAAGAGCTGAACACGCACCGGATTGTTTCCGTCCGGGAAGAGAACGGCTATGTTTACTATAAAACCAAAGGCGACAACAACCCTGTGGAGGACAACGGCGAGGTCAGTTATGCGGATGTGGTTGCCAAGTGGACCGGGACACGTCTGTCAGGAATCGGTTCCGTCATCAACTTTTTGCAGAGTCCCAAGGGATTTTTGATTGTGATTGTTCTGCCGATGGTGCTGTTCTTCCTTTATGAGCTGTACGTCTTTATCCGTACCCTTCTGGAGGTCAAAAACCGCGGCAAGAAGCAGATCACCGAAGCGGACGAGGAGCTGATCAAGCAGCGCGCCGTGGAGGAATATCTCCGTCAGCAGGCGGAGGCTGCCGCGAAAGCGGGAGAGGCATCCGGCACAGCTGACACCGCAGCTTCCGATGTCACCGAAACAAATGATACAAACGGAACGGAATCCGGGAACCGGCAGTAACAGAGTTCCCTTCCGCGCCGTCCGCAATCCGGGAAAATGCAGGCTTGCAGTTTGCTTCTTTGCAGGCTGTGAGCCTGTTTCTTTCTCTCTTTTGCGATGATTTCTGATATGAAGAGAGGCAATGCCGTATGTTGGATCAATTTTTTGAGTGGTTTCTCCGATTTATGAATACCATGCTAGGCGGCGTGGGAAATGCGTTTCAGGGTCTGTTTCTTGGGCTCCGGGCAATCTTTGATTTCAAAACCTATTTTGAGCTGTTTGCAACCTTCCGAAGCTCCTTTTCCGTTCTGGAATGGATCCTTGCCATTCTCTGCTTCCTTCTGACCTATGTGATCTGGTTTGGTCTGATCTTCCTTCTGGTGCTTGCCGTCCGGAAATACATCCGGTTCCGCAAAACCCTGGTTGGAAATGAGGATCTGTTGGAGGAAATCGCAGATCTGCACCGGGATGTACTGCGTCTGACCCGGGAAAAAGAGCAGATCATGGCGCTCAAGGTGGGAGAGACGGGACTTTCCTATCAGGAAATCCAGAACATTTACCATCCGGAAGATTCCGCCGCTCCTGCAGAGACGTCCGAAAAACCGGAACCGGAAGGCGCAGAAAAAGCCGTACAGCAACGCTTTTACCGTCTGGCAAAAGTGGATGAAAAATATCTTACCTATGTTCCGCCGCTCTATCGCACGGACATGACTCTGGAGGAAATCTGCGACGACCTCCGGAATTTTGCCTGCTCGCGTTCGCATCTTTACTATGAGAGAAAAACCATCCGTCTGATGCTTGCAGGTCTCGCTTCCACAAAGCTGATTCTGCTGCAGGGCATCTCCGGTACCGGTAAGACCTCCCTGCCCTATATGATGGGAAAATACTTCAAAAATGATGCGACCATTGCCTCGGTTCAGCCCTCCTGGCGTGACCGCTCCGAGCTGTTCGGATATTTCAACGAATTTACCAAAAAGTTCAATGAAACGGAGGTTCTGCGAAGAATCTATGAAGCCTCCTATAATGACGACATCAACATCATCGTTCTGGATGAGATGAATATTGCGCGGGTGGAATACTATTTTGCGGAGATGCTTTCCATCCTGGAAATGCCCGACCCCAGCGAATGGAAGATTGAGCTGGTTCCCTCCTCGTGGCCGACCGACCCGAAGCACCTGAAAAACGGGGTGCTTTCGATTCCGCAGAACGTCTGGTACATTGGGACCGCCAACAACGACGACTCGACCTTTGCCGTCTCCGACAAGGTTTATGACCGTGCTCTGGTCATCAATCTGGATTCCAAGGGCATTCCGTTTGACGCGCCTGTGACCGAAGCAAAGGAGATCAGCTACTCCTATGTGGAGTCGCTCTACCGCAAAGCCGTGGCGGAGCATCCGGTCACGGAAGAAATGCTGGATAAAATCGGACAATTGGATTTGTATGTCATTGAAAAATTCCGCGTCGCCTTCGGTAACCGGATTCTGAAGCAGCTCAAAATCTTTGTTCCGGTCTATGTCGCCTGCGGCGGAAATGAGCTGGACGCCATTGACTACATGCTGGCAACGAAGGTCTTCCGCAAATTTGAGGGGCTGAACCTTTCGCTGATCCGGGATGAAATCAAAGGACTGTTGCTTTGCATGGACAATCTCTTCGGAAAAGGAACGATGCCGGAATGCACCGCTTACCTGCTCCGGCTCCAGAAAACCTACTGACAAGGGCTTTTTACTGAATCTTTCTGAAAGGAGGAAACCGGATGTCTTTCAACGAAGCTTCTCCCTGCACGGATGATGCACCGCTCGCGGTCGATCCGTTTCTGCGGGAAACCGCCGCCTATGTCAAAGGGCTTACATCCAATGTGCATGCCTTTCCGGCACTCTTGCAGAACGTCGCGGACGGAGATGCGGAAATCTGTCTGAAAAAACAGTTTCTACTCCGTGCAATTGATGAAACGTGGGTTCGTGCCGTTGAGGATTCCCTTCCCGCGCTGGACAGAATCATCCGCAATCCCTCCCGCTTTATTGAAGAAACGGATCGGGTACTTCCGATTGAAATTTCCCGCAACATCGCCAGCCGTTCCATCCGGCATCTGGCACAGCACACCGACTATATTTCGGATATTGACGAAGACGGCAATGTGACGCCGAACAAAATTCTGAACGTTTTTCATGATGAAACCATCATGACCTATGAAAACAAATTTGTCAACACGCTCCTCAACCGACTCTACGGCTTTGTCAGCCGCCGGTATGAAAAGGCGTTGGAGCATCCGGAGGACGCAAAGCGCACGGAGCTTTCCTTTTCGGATTCCTTTACTTATGGGGAGGCGAAGGGAAAAATTCATGTCTCGCTGGAATTGGAAGAAACTCCAAAGGAAGGCGAAGTGGTCAAAAATTACACCTACACGCTGGATCTGTGGCGGCGGGTGGAGCGGATTCACCGGATCTGCATCGACTATATGAATTCCTCGTTTGTCCGCGATATGGACAAAACCTACATCCATCCCCCGGTAATGCACACCAATGCCATCCTTAAAAACCGGGAGTTGCGGCAATGTCTGGCGCTGTGGGAGTTTTTGGAGGAGTATCAGAACACCGGATGCAATCTTCTGGTGGAGGAATCTCTGGAAACCGTTTCAGACGCCTATATCAGAGAGCTGTACTCCACGCTTTCGGCAGAGTACCTGCTCTTTTTGCACAGGGTTCGGAGCGGGTTTGACAAGGATTCCGAACTGGTGCACACCAAGAGCGAAGAGGTTCTGCATCCGAAAATCGTCGATGATCTGGTACCGGTCAAATCCGACGACTTTGATGAACATGCATTCCGCCACATTCCGCGTGCGGCCGCGACGGAGGAATTGACCGATGACGACCGGTATTTGCTGGAATGTATGGAGATTGCGTTGGATGCCGCCGAAGAGCTCCTCCGTACAGAGAAAGCGGCAGAGGAATCCGCACCCTTAGAGGTTGCCGTTCTGCGGCGGCATCTGCGCCGCTCCTTTACGGCAAAGCTGATTCAGGCTCCGCCCTTCCCGCAGGACGCTTACGAAACGCTGAAAAACCTTTTGCTCTCCTATCGCGGTGTCCGTTCGAGGGTCAGCTGGAGCTATGACAGTTTTCGCGCGTCCCGCCTGACGCTGGCGCGTCTTGCAATCCGCGGAAAAACGCTGGTTCTCTATCTTGCGCTGAATCCGTCGGAATACAATTCCGCAAAATATCACCATACGGACAGCTCCGGGGTAAAAAAATATGCCGACACGCCCTTTACGCTCAAAATCCGTTCCGCCCGGGCGCTCAGATATGCCGAGGAGCTGATTGCGGAGCTGATGCAAAAGCAGGGGCTTTTGCAGGGAGCGCTTCCGCAGGCGGACTATCATCTTCCCTTTGAAACGACCCGCGCCCTGTATGACCGCGGGCTGATCCGGGGCGACGGAAAAATTCCGGACGAAGAGCTGGAGCGTCTGCTTCGCGGCAACGGGGATCGGTTGGATGCAGAGGAGGATGAGGAAGAGAAACCGGGATTTGGCGGAATTCTCTTCAAGCGTTCCTTCCTCGCACGTCTGATTCAATCCGGAGAACAGCTTCAAAAAAATTACACAATACTCAAAAACCGTCTGCTCTCCTATCGGAACATACATTCCCGCGTCGGCTGGGAGGGAGACTCCTTCCGGTTTGGCAGACAACGGCTGTTCCGCCTTTCGGTCCGCGGCAAGACGCTGGTTCTGCATCTTGCGCTGAATCCGTCCGATTATCCGGTCAGCAAATACCATCACACCGACTGCTCGGAGGTCGGAAAATTCAAGGATCTGCCGATGCGGCTGAAAATCCGTTCCGACCGTTCGCTGAAATATGCACTGGAGCTGATTGACGAGCGGATGCAGAAGTCCGGTATCCCTGAAGGAGATGCACAGTCGGCGGACTACTCGATGCCCTATGAAAGCACCGAAGCGCTGCTCGAAAAGGGGTTGATCCGCAAAACGGAAAAAACCGGCACCATTGTACGTGCGGAAAAGATGTTCTGCGAGGAGGCTCCGGATCATTCTGCGGAAGCGATTCCCGCCATGCATGCGTTTTCCGGTGCGACTGAAACATCCGAAACGTTAGCGCGTGTTGCGGAGGAAGCAACACCGGATCATGCGCCGGACATTCCGGCGGATGGTTTGTCCTTCCCGAAAGAAATTTTGGCGGCGGAGGATGCTTCCACAGCAGAGGATTTTCCGGCGGAAACGATTGCAGTCGAGGAGATTCCGGCGGAAGAGAAAGCTTCGGTGAAGGAGCCACTGACTCCCGCGGCATCGGAAGATACGCTTCCGGAAGAAGTGAAACCGGATGCTCATGAGGAAAAGTCGCCGTTTTTGCGCCGTCTGCAAGGCTGGCTCCGGGGAAAGAGGAAAAAATAAGGAGGGCGAAGCGTTTGAAAATCAAAGCTGCGATAAAGCGCGTTTGCAATTTTTTCTTGTCGATTCTTGCGGTTCTGCTGATCCTTCTGGTCGGCGCCGTACTCTTCTGCAAAGCCAATCACCGGGTATTTTTCCTGTTCGGTCGTGCTCCGGTCTGGGTTCTGACGGAAAGCATGGAGGATACCATCCCGCGCAAAAGCTTTATTCTGATTCGTCAGGTTTCCTCGGAGGAGGTTAAGGTCGGAGATATTATCACCTTTTATTCCTCCGACCCTGCACTGGGCGGTGCGCTGAACACGCACCGTGTGGTCGGAATCCGGGAGGACAGCGGAAACTTTGTTACCAAGGGCGATCATCCTGCCGCTTTGACGGATGCGTATGAGGTGCCGCCGGAAAACGTGGTCGGAATCTATGTGTGTTCCCTTCCCTTTCTGACAATTCCGGGGCGTATCCTTCAGACGTCTTACGGAATCTGTCTTGTATTTTCCATGGCGCTCCTGATTGGTCTGATCTGCTGTCTGCCGACGCTGAAAAAAATGTCCGCCGGCAAGAACGCCGCCGGAGCCGAGGATTTGCAAAAAACGGCGGAAATCAACCGACTGGTTGCCGCAGAGGTGGAGCGGCTGAAAAAAGAAGGGCTTTCCGCTTCCGGAAAGCCCGACCAAAAACATGAAACTAAGAGGAACGGTCAATGTTCAAAGAAATGAAGCTGAAAGCACAAATCCGGAAATGCCAGGATCAGATTGATTTTCTGGAAAAGAAACGCTCCCGCTCCCAGGCGGCGTTGGTCTCGGCAATTCTGAATCACACAGAGCCAGCAGATGAAGATGTTGACTTTTTCAACACTTACACCGCGCAGATCGAAGAAGTACGCGAGTTGATGCGCAATCTGACCAACGAACTGAACGCCAAATAAATGCTCCCGGTTATCGGGGATCTTTGAAAGGAATGGTACCTTGTGCATCGCTTTTTGAAAAAGCATCTGCGGGATCTGACCTTTTCCGCCGTGATTGTCCTTTGCCTATTGCTCATCGGCGTCGCCCTATTGCTTCTTCGGGAATACAATGGTGTACTGGAGGAGCAAGCGGAAATCAAGGTCAACTATTACATGTCCGACCTTGGCGGGCAGCTGAACGACGCAACCGCCAATCTGCAGTCGGTGGCAGAGCTTGCCGCCGTCGCATTGAAGAACGCCGCCTCCGTTCCGGATGCAGCCCTGCTGCTTTCGCGGGTTCGGGAAGCCAGCCCTTTTGCGGATGAAATTTTCTTTCGCTTCTTCCGAAACGGAACGGAATACAGCGATAATGGTCTTGCATTTGACTCTGCAGACGAGGATCGCGCCGTTCTGTATGCCGCAGAACGGTGCCGGAGCGGAAACGGCAGTTCCCACTGCATCGGCGTTGTTTACGATTCTGCTTCCAATCAGAAGCGGATTGCTTTTTGCGCTCCGACATCGGAAGGCACTTCGGCAGATGCGCTGATTCTTTTCTGCCCCATCGGTACCGTAAGGAATGCTGTCTCCTCTCTGCAATCCGATTTTCTGCCCTTTTCGGAATTTGTCGCGGTTTGCAGTGCGGAGGACGGATACGTTCTGGAGGTTCTTTATTCGACGGAAGAATATGATCTTTTTCCGAATGCAAATATTTTTGATGTTCTGGAAAAAGCGGCACCCGGAGGCTTCACTGAGTTGCAGAAAGACCTCTCTCACCGTATGAAAAACCATATCTCCGGTTCCTTTACGGAAGTTTTGGGCAGTGACAGCTACCAGCTTTCGGTTGACGGCGGTTCCTCCGGCTCCGGGCTTTGTCTGGTCGGTCTTTATCGTTCGGAAAAGGTCTACAGCTCCGGGTATCAGTATGTGCAAATCGTGATTGCATCGCTGACGATTCTGTTTCTGCTTCTGATTCTCTTCTCGGTCTACCTGATCATCTCCCGGCGGATTATGAGTCGGAAAATTGCAGAATTCGGCATGACCGATGAGCGGCTCGGATGCCCTACAAAGGCGAAATTCGAAAAAGATGCCGCTTCTCTTCTGCAACGTTACAAAGGAACGAGGTTTGCTTTGGTCGCCGCCGACTTCCGATACTTTGATTACATGACCGAGCATTACGGGGAAAAAACGACCGAGGAAATTCTCCGTTCCATTCAGTTCTTTCTGCGGAAAAGCCTTCGCACCGGTGAAACCTACGGCTACGTTTCCGGAAGCGACCATGTTCTGCTTCTTCACTACAAGGAAACGAATGCCCTGCTCCGGCGTCTGAATCAGCTGTATGCGCTGATTTATGAAAATCAGACGATGAAAAAATACAACATTCATCTGCGCTTTGGCATCTATGAAATCTCCGACGCGGATAAGACAAACATTCCCAGGATGATTGAAAAAGCAATGCTCGCCAAGGATCACATGTCTTCTGTCAATGCACACACCAGTCTGTATAAAGAGGACTTTCTTGACCATTATCTGCAAAATGCTGACCTGGAAACAAAAATGGATGCCGCTCTGGAAAACGACGAATTCAAGGTCTTTTTCCAGCCGAAATACCATCTGGAGCGCAACTGTATGGACGGATGTGAGGCACTGATCCGTTGGTATAACCCGGAAAAGGAGGAATACCGTTCACCTGCGACCTTTCTTCCCCTCTTTGAAGCAAACGGGTTTGTGGTCAAGCTGGATCATCATGTTTATTATCGGGTCTGCGCGTTTGTCGGTGCCAGAATTGCCGACCGCAGAAAGATTTATCCGGTTTCGGTCAATGTTTCCCGTGTGACCGCTCTGCAACCGGATTTTGTAGCGTTTTACACGGAAACCCGGAAAAAATTCCGGATTCCGGACCGACTGATTACCATTGAGGTAACCGAGAGCGTTGCCTATGAAAATTACGACCAGTTGAATGACATCGTCCGGCGGTTGCATCAGAACGGATTTCTTTGCTCCATTGATGATTTCGGGACCGGATATTCCTCGTATCATCTGCTGAAGGTCATGAACATTGATGAAATCAAGCTGGACAAATTCTTTTTGGAACGCGGGCTGGACAATCGTCGGGACGCGCTGATCCTGGAAAGTGTCATTCGCCTTGCCCGTCAGCTGAAAATCAAAATCACGCAGGAAGGCGTGGAAACCGAGGACGAGATTTCCTCTCTGCGTGCGTTGAAATGTGATGTGATTCAGGGATATTATTATTCAAAACCGCTCTCCATGACCGACTTTACGCGTTTCATCGACCAAAAAGAGCAGGAAGAGGAAAATGCGACGGTTTCTGCAGCGACTATGGAGCTTTCCCTTTGAAAGTACCGGATGAAATTCAGAAAGCGCTGTGCCCCCGCAGAAAAGCGGGGGCGTTCCTGTGTGGTCGCTCCTCTTTCCCCAAAAGCGCTCCTCTTTTGCATGGATGAAGAAAAAACTATTGACTTTTGACAAATAATTTGGTATACTGTTTACGTAGTTTTCAAGAAGTTCTACCGGGGTGTGGCGCAGCTGGTAGCGCGCGAAGTTTGGGAG